>NZ_JBGONU010000005.1:0-30876 GCF_041439295.1 Vibrio sp. 1F253
TCGCCGCGATTAAAACGCTTTTATCTCGAACAAAATTTAACCACGAAAGGTCAACGCGCCCTAAAATCTACTTTACGAGAGTTTTGCTGATTAAGGTACTTTCGAGATATAATTATCGCAATTTTTTCGGTTTTGATGAATCTTTGCGCACTTGATGGGCTAAAAATCAGCAAAGCCAGATAAAACACAATAAATTCGAATGTGGAAGGTCGATTTTAAGCGAGTTTCCGCGTATAAATGTTCCTTTGCTCTGTTGTGTGGAATGACCACTGACAGCTTGGAAATTAGTAAATAATTAAGAGATTGGGAAATTCATTATGCGTACCCATTACTGTGGTAACCTGAACAAGTCCCTGGCGGGACAAACTGTAGAATTGTGCGGCTGGGTAAACCGTCGCCGTGATTTAGGCGGTCTTATCTTTATCGATATGCGAGATCGTGAAGGCGTCGTTCAGGTTGTTGTCGATCCAGATATGAAAGATATCTTCCCGATCGCTAACCAACTGCGTAATGAATTCTGTATCAAGTTTACTGGTGAAGTACGCGTTCGTCCGGACAGCCAAGTAAATAAAGATATGGCGACGGGTGAAGTTGAGCTTTACGCAACTGGCCTTGAGATCATCAACCGTTCAGAAGCGCTTCCACTAGACTTCAACCAAACGAACTCTGAAGAGCAGCGTCTTAAGTACCGTTACATCGATCTTCGTCGCCCAGAAATGAGCGACCGTATCAAGCTTCGTGCACGTGCTTCTAGCTTCGTTCGTCGTTTCTTAGACGAGAACCTATTCCTAGACATCGAAACGCCAGTACTAACGAAAGCGACACCTGAAGGCGCTCGTGACTACCTAGTACCAAGCCGTGTTCACAAAGGTAGCTTCTACGCACTTCCTCAATCTCCTCAGCTGTTCAAGCAATTGCTGATGATGTCAGGTTTTGACCGTTACTACCAAATCGTTAAATGTTTCCGTGATGAAGATTTACGTGCTGACCGTCAGCCTGAATTTACTCAAATCGATATCGAAACATCTTTCATGACTTCTCAAGAAGTGCGTAACGTGACTGAGAAGCTTGTTCACGATATGTGGAAAGAACTTCTAGATGTTGAACTGGGTCAATTCCCAGTAATGCCTTTCTCTGAAGCGATTCGTCGTTTCGGTTCTGATAAGCCAGATCTACGTAACCCACTAGAGCTAGTGGACGTTGCTGACTTAGTTAAAGACGTTGAGTTCAAAGTATTCTCTGGCCCAGCTAACGACGAAAAAGGTCGCGTAGCGGTTATCCGTGTTCCAGGTGGTGCTAAGCTAACTCGTAAGCAAATTGACGGTTACGCTGAACACGTAAACATCTACGGCGCGAAAGGCCTAGCTTGGATGAAGGTTAACGACCGTGCTGCAGGCATGGAAGGTATTCAATCTCCAGTTGCTAAATTCCTAAGCGAAGACGTAATCAACGGTATTCTAGATCGCACTCAAGCTGAATCTGGCGATATCATTCTGTTTGGCGCAGACAAAGCGGGCATCGTTGCTGAAGCAATGGGCGCACTTCGTCTTAAACTAGGTACTGATCTAGAGCTAACAGACACATCTGCATGGGCTCCACTGTGGGTTGTTGACTTCCCAATGTTCGAAGAAGACGGCGAAGGTAACCTACACGCAATGCACCACCCATTCACATCGCCACTAGGTGTGAACGCGGAAGAGCTAAAAGCGAACCCAGCAGCAGCAAACTCTGATGCATACGACATGGTAATCAACGGCTACGAAGTAGGCGGTGGTTCGGTACGTATTCATAGCGCAGAAATGCAAACGGCTGTATTCGGTATCCTAGGTATTGAAGCTAAAGAGCAACAAGAGAAGTTCGGCTTCCTACTTGAAGCACTTAAGTACGGTACGCCACCACACGCAGGTCTAGCATTCGGTCTTGACCGTCTAGCAATGCTACTTTGTGGTACAGAGAATATCCGTGATGTTATCGCATTCCCGAAAACAACAGCAGCAGCATGTCTACTAACAGATGCGCCAAGCCTAGCAAACCCAGCATCACTGGAAGAGCTAGCAATCGCTGTTAAATTGGCAGAGAAGAAAGAGCAAGCGTAAGCCTGTTATCTTTCTCGTTGATGAAGAGATCCTAGTTGATAGAGAGCTCTTAATTAATTAGCCAAGATTTGTGAGTAAATTAGAAAATGCCCGTTAATTTGACGGGCATTTTTTTTTGCGTTCGATATACTAAGCTGAAAAGCATGTATAAATAATCAGTATTGAAGTTATGTCTATTATCTTAGGGATTGACCCTGGCTCTCGCATTACCGGCTATGGCGTGATTCGTCAAAATGGTCGCCATCTATATTACTTAGGTAGTGGTTGTATTCGTACTTCCGAAAAAGAACTGCCAGGTCGACTAAAACAGATTTACGCTGGCGTGAGCGAAATCATCACTCAGTTTCAGCCAGATGTGTTTGCGATCGAGCAGGTTTTCATGTCGAAGAATGCTGATTCTGCACTTAAGCTTGGACAAGCTCGTGGTAGTGCGATTGTAGCAGCGGTGAATGCGGATTTACCCGTTCATGAATATGCGGCTCGTTTGATCAAACAAGCGGTGACAGGTAATGGTGGCGCTGATAAGTCGATGGTTCAGAACATGGTGATGAGCATGCTCAAGCTACCTGCTAAGCCACAAGCCGACGCAGCCGATGCTCTAGGCGTAGCGATCACTCACGCTAACACCAATAAAACCTTGGTCGCACTTGCAGGAAAAGCAACGGGAGCAAGAAAAGGGCGTTACCGTTAAATCTCATTCTATTGTTAGTTCCTAATTCTGCCTTTTAAACTTATTCTATTGATGAGCCTCACGCCCTGTTTGGCTCATATCAAAACAATACGCCTCTAAATCCTTGATGAAATGAGATCTTTCGAACATAACCCAGATAATAACATTGCGTATCATTTAACATGTTATTAACATTGGTCGGAGGTCTTACAAGTTAATCAAGGATGATCACTGATGAACCCAATCAAGCTGTGGCGCGCGCTGTTTCTACCTAAAAACAATGGGTGGAGTAACAACGAAGTCAGACAAGCCGATATCTTATTACTCTTCACTTTTATCGCATTCTTCGTGGGTGTCTATAGCTTAATCAAGTGGACTAAGCACGAAGAGCAACTTCTGATCGCCACATCTGTATTTCTTATCGTATTCGAACTGATCTCTGCACTGCTACTTCGTGTGACGAGTAAGCCGAGCCTTGCACTTAACTTTGGTTTTGTCGGCATGGCGGTACACGCGTTGAACATCATTTATCAAAGTGGTGGGGTTGTGGCTTCCACTCAAGCTTATTGGGTGCCTTTGTTAGTGGTCGCTTTTTTCTTGTCAGGAACACGAATTGTGGCTTTGGTGTGGAGTGGACTGGTTATCGGCGTTTCATTAGTGATGACCTCAGCACATCTCAATGGATTTGCATTTCCTCTACTTGAGCTAACCCCCGATGCGGTAGTGGTAGAAACTTGGTCTGGTGTGATTATGCCGCTGGTGGTGATCTGCATTGCCCAAGCCTTTACCGCTAAGCAAAAAGAGGTGGCGATCGAAATGGCAGAGGATGCGATTTCAGAAAGCCAACACGTTGCCAACCAAGCGACGCAAAGTGAAGGTCGGCTCTCTATCGTGCTCGACCAAGCCAATTCGAATTCAGAGAGCCTACAAGGTGTTTCGGTTCATTTAGATCAGCAGTCACAAGACTTGCATGCTCAAGTCGAAGTGTTGAATGTCAATTGTGAATCTCAAGCGAGCGCTGCAGAAGAGATGAGCCAACAACTCCATCAAATGACTCAAGGCATCGAAGAATCCAATTCATTTGTGGGTGAACTGAAAGACCGTAGCGAAGCGGTTGGCACAAAAGCGCAAAAGAGCTCAGAGTCGCTAGAAGCGTCAACCAGTGCAATCAGTCAGATCATTCAAAGTAATCAAGAGATAATGAAAGTCGCTGATTTGATCACTTCGGTTGCTGAGCAAACCAATCTATTAGCACTCAACGCGGCAATCGAAGCGGCTCGTGCTGGTGAGCAAGGACGAGGGTTTGCTGTCGTCGCTGATCAAGTGCGAGAATTATCGGCGAAAAGCAGTCATTCCGCGATAGAGATTCGAACTTTGTTAGACCGAAATAAAGAGGAAGTGGAGCATGGTAGAGCAATCATTGAAACCACGGCCAATGAAATGAACGGGATTATCTCCGAGGTGCAAACCATGTCAACAGATGTTAATCAGCTCACCAATATTATGGCAATGCAGATGAATTCGTTAAAAGAGCTCGATCTCGCGAGTTCAGAGGTGGCGCAGAGTGTTGCAGAAACTAAATCGGTGTCAGGCTTAGTCGCTAATTATGGTTCTGAGCTAACAGGTCATGTGACTTCGGTTAAAGAATTGGTCGCGAGCTTGAACAGCGTGGTCTCGCAAGCCAAACAAGCCTAAATTATTCACTTCAAAAAACACAAAGAACTGGATAAGTATCCAGTTCTTTTATATTCTGTCCCTCAAATTAAATTCCATCAAGAGAGTGAATTGTGATCGGACGTCTCCGCGGTACATTAATAGAAAAACAGCCACCAGAGTTATTGATTGAAGTCAGTGGTGTTGGTTATGAAGTTCAAATGCCAATGAGCTGTTTTTATGAGTTACCAAACGTAGGCGAAGAGGCAATTATCTACACTCATTTTGTGGTACGTGAAGATGCTCAGCTACTTTATGGTTTTAACACGGTTAAAGAGCGTGCCTTGTTCCGTGAAGTGATTAAAGCTAATGGTGTCGGCCCTAAACTTGGTCTTGGGATTCTTTCAGGCATGACCGCTAGCCAATTCGTTCAGAGCGTTGAACGAGAAGATATCTCTACGCTGGTTAAACTGCCGGGTGTTGGTAAGAAAACGGCAGAACGCCTTGTTGTTGAAATGAAAGACCGCCTGAAAGGGTGGGGCGCAGGTGATCTGTTTACACCTGCAACAGATGCAGCGCCAATGGACTCTATGCCAACGGTGCACGACGCGGAAGAAGAAGCGGTAAGTGCGCTACTTGCATTAGGCTATAAACCAACTCAAGCCTCTAAAGTTGTTGCTCAAGTGGCTAAAGATGGCATGACAAGTGAACAATTGATTCGCGAAGCACTAAAGTCGATGGTTTAATACCTCATATACTTGTTCTACAAAATAGACTCATTCACTTTGCCTTTACACAGAATCAAGAAGCGCAGAGTCAACAAGAGCATAGTTAGGAATAGCAGAATTTATGATTGAAGCCGATCGCCTTATTGCACCGGACAACCCAGTATTCAAAGATGAAGATGTCATTGATCGTGCAATACGCCCTAAAGCACTGGCTGACTATCAAGGTCAGGATCACGTCCGTGGTCAGATGGAAATTTTCATCAAAGCAGCACAAATGCGTAATGAGGCGCTCGATCATCTGTTGATATTTGGTCCTCCAGGCTTGGGCAAAACTACATTGGCAAACATTGTTGCTAATGAAATGGATGTGAACATTCGTACCACTTCAGGACCTGTATTGGAAAAAGCAGGTGACTTGGCGGCATTGCTGACCAACCTTGAAGAAAATGATGTTCTATTCATTGATGAGATCCACCGCCTTAGTCCTGTGGTTGAAGAGGTTCTGTATCCGGCAATGGAAGATTACCAATTAGATATCATGATTGGTGAAGGCCCAGCGGCACGTTCTATCAAGATCGACCTTCCTCCTTTCACTTTGATTGGCGCAACCACTCGTGCTGGTTCACTGACATCGCCGTTGCGTGACCGTTTCGGTATTACTCAGCGTCTTGAGTACTATAAAGTTGAAGATTTACAAAACATCGTTCAACGAAGTGCTGATTGTCTTGGTCTTTCTATGGAATCGCAAGGGGCGTTAGAAGTTGCTCGTCGAGCTCGTGGTACGCCACGTATTGCTAACCGTTTACTGCGCCGTGTTCGTGACTATGCGGAAGTGAAAGGCGATGGACATATTTGCCCAGAGGTTGCTGATAAAGCGCTAAACATGTTGGATGTCGATGCTAAAGGTTTCGACTACATGGATAGGAAGCTTTTGCTTGCGATTATGGAGAAGTTTGGTGGTGGGCCGGTTGGTATAGACAACATGGCTGCGGCGATTGGTGAAGAAAGAGATACCATTGAAGATGTGTTAGAACCTTACTTGATTCAACAAGGTTATCTACAAAGAACGCCAAGAGGTCGAATCGCGACCGACAGAGCGTATTTACACTTCGGCATCGATAAACCATCTAATCGTTAATTTATTCATTTTTAAAGATCCCAGTTGCATAAGCGCTGGGATTTTTTGCTTTCTATTGAATAACAACTCTTTGAGCGAGTCGATAAAAAAAGCTGAATAGCTCCCTCAAAAATGAAAACTTTGATTTCGCGTTTGAATTGAGTAACAAAAAGTGACATAAGCTGTTATGTTTTTTTGTTAATACTTTATGGGTAGTTGTAATTCATATGTTGATGCAGTGCTGAGCTTTTGTCACAGATATCATATGCTGCTATTAATAGAGACATAATTGGTGTGATTTTAATCATAACTGTTCAAAAATAACTCTAATTTGCTTGAATAAAATTGATACAAATCAACGCAAGGTTCTCCTATAAACCTTTTGAAACATACTGATTTTACCAGTAATATTAGCGCCAGCTATATTAGCTCATGCTTAACAATAATCTAACTATAACGGTACGTTTTTACTACAAATTTCAATTTGTAATAACAATCTCACGAATTGTTTTAACACGGATTTTTGCGGTGAATAATCACACAAGTGTCATTCAGCCGACACAAAGGAGATACCATGATTGATGTTGTTGATCTGTCGCGATTGCAATTTGCATTTACAGCGATGTATCACTTCCTATTTGTTCCACTGACTTTAGGTATGGCATTTCTACTTGCCATTATGGAGTCAGTTTATGTAATGACTGGCAAGCAAATTTACAAGGACATGACTAAGTTCTGGGGTAAATTGTTTGGTATTAACTTTGCTCTTGGTGTAGCGACAGGCTTAACCATGGAGTTCCAGTTCGGTACTAACTGGTCATACTATTCTCACTATGTTGGCGACATCTTTGGTGCTCCGCTGGCTATCGAAGCGCTTGTTGCATTCTTCCTAGAGTCTACTTTTGTTGGTCTTTTCTTCTTCGGTTGGGACAGATTGTCAAAGCGTCAACACTTAGCGGTAACGTGGTTAGTAGCACTTGGTTCTAACTTCTCTGCGCTTTGGATCTTGGTAGCTAACGGCTGGATGCAAAACCCAGTGGGTGCGGAATTTAACTTTGAAACTATGCGTATGGAAATGGTGAGCTTCGCTGAAGTTGTACTAAATCCAGTAGCACAGGTTAAATTCGTACACACAGTAGCGTCTGGTTACACAACGGGTGCAATGTTCATCCTTGGTATCAGCTCATACTACATTCTTAAAGGTCGTGACCTTGCCTTTGCTCGTCGCTCTTTTGCGATTGCAGCATCTTTCGGCATGGCGGCAATCTTGTCAGTAATCGTGCTAGGTGATGAATCTGGTTACGAGCTTGGTGAAGTTCAAAAAGTGAAGCTAGCAGCTATTGAAGCTGAATGGCACACTGAAGAAGCACCGGCAGCGTTCACTGTATTTGGTGTTCCAAACCAAGAAACCATGCACACAGACTACGCAATTAAGATCCCTTACGTTATGGGTATTATTGCAACACGTTCTTTTGATACAGAAGTAACAGGACTACGTGACTTGCGCGACGATCACGTTGATCGTATTCGTACTGGTATGTATGCGTATGAGTTGCTTGAAAAGCTACGTGGTGGTGATCGTTCAGAAGAGAACAAAGCGGCATTTGATGAAGTAAAAGGTGACCTAGGTTACGGACTACTTCTTAAGCGCTATACAGACGACGTTGTTGATGCAACAGAAGACCAAATCCAAATGGCTGCGGATGATTCTATCCCAACAGTTTGGCCTCTATTCTGGTCGTTCCGTCTGATGGTTGCTTGTGGCTTCATCATGCTGTTTGTATTCGGTGCGGCGTTTGTTCAAACGTGTCGTCAGAAGATCGAACAGAAACCATGGGTACTTAAAGCGGCGCTATTCTCAATCCCACTACCTTGGATTGCGATTGAAGCAGGTTGGTTTGTTGCTGAATTTGGTCGTCAACCATGGGCGGTTGGTGAAATCCTGCCGGTTAACGTTGCTGCATCAGCACTGACTATTGAACAGCTTTGGACTTCTCTATTTGCAATTCTTGCACTGTACACAGTGTTCTTGATTGCTGAAGTTTACCTAATGCTGAAATTCGCACGTAAAGGTCCAAGTAGCTTAAAGACAGGCCGTTACCACTTTGAACAAAACGATAACTCTGTTGAAGACAAAGTTAGCCGTTCAGTCGAAGTATAAGTGAGGGAATATTATGTTTGATTACGAAAGCTTACGACTTATTTGGTGGGTATTGATCGGTGTTCTACTGGTTGGTTTCGCCGTAACTGACGGCTTTGACATGGGTGTTGCTGCTCTTTCACCGGTTATCGGTAAGAGCGACACTGAACGTCGTATTATGCTGAATACTATTGCCCCTCACTGGGATGGCAACCAAGTATGGCTAATTACGGCTGGTGGTGCATTGTTCGCTGCATGGCCATTGGTTTACGCAACGTCGTTTTCTGGTTTCTACTTCGCAATGTACGTGACGCTAGCAGCACTTTGGCTACGTCCACTTGCGCTTGATTACCGCTCAAAGATTGAAGAGCCAAAATGGCGTAAGGCATGGGACTACGCACTTTGCTTTAGTGGCACAGTTCCGCCAATCATCTTCGGTGTAGCATTTGGTAATTTACTACAAGGTGTTCCATTCGAGCTGAACTACCTGATGATGTCTAAGTACCATGGTACGTTCTTCGCTCTGCTAAACCCGTTTGCATTGCTATGTGGCGTGTTGGCTCTGATGTTGTTCGTTATGCAAGGTGCAACATGGCTTCAAATGAAGACAACAGAAGAACTGCACAGCCGCGCACGTAACGTTGCTCAGATCACTGGCCTAATTGCTATTGCTCTGTTCGTTATCGGTGGTTTCTGGGTTCAATCTATCGAAGGCTATGTAATTACAAGCACGATAGACACGTTTGCTGATTCAAACCCACTTAATAAAGAAGTATCACCTCAAGTTGGTGCTTGGATGACAAACTTCGAAACGTATCCAGCAATGTGGGCTGCGCCGATTCTTGGTGTAGTAATGCCACTGCTTGCTGTGATTGCATCTCGCTTTGAGCGTGGTGGTTTCGCATTCTTGTTCTCAAGTCTATCTAACGCTGGTGTTATTCTAACGGCTGGTTTTGCAATGTTCCCATTCGTAATGCCATCAAGCTGGAACCCTAACCATAGCTTGACTATGTGGGATTCAACAGCAAGTGAGCTAACGCTTGGTCTTATGACTGGAGTTGCGGCGATAATGGTTCCTGTGATTCTTGGCTACACAACGTGGACATACTACAAAATGTTCGGTCGTCTAGATAAGAAACACATCGAAGATAACGACGTTTCAGCTTACTAAGCTAGAAGTTAAATAACTTAGGAGAAATTTTATGTGGTATTTCGCATGGATTTTGGGTGTACTTCTAGCATGTGCATTCGGCATCATCAATGCTCTATGGTTAGAGCATTCAGAAATGATGGATAAAGACAGTGAGTAATCTCGCAGAGCAAATCGCTAAACTGCATCAACCAATGGATAAGAATCTGTTAAGAACTTTATCTCTAGTATTGGGTTTCATGCATGTAGGTTTAGTGATGTGGGAACCTGAAGCGTATGCGACAAGCATCGGTGGCTTTAATGCGATCATCGGGCCAATGTTCATTTGGGCAGCATGTTCAAGCATGGTTTATGGTATCGGATTTAAGCCGAGAGCTTGGATGTGGCAGTTACTGTTCAGCCCATACGTTTTACTCACTATTTTGCTCTACCTAACGGTGCTGCGCCTTTTATAAAAGGCAAAGGATTTAGGTTCATAACGACGTGAACCTTTATACTTGTTGGGTTTTTAGCCAAAAAGAGGTCATCTTATACAGATGGCCTTTTTTTTCGTCTCTTAAATCAAAAAATTCACAGCGATATACTATTAATGATAAGGAGTTAGGTTATAGTGAGATCTTTATCGTTTTGAATTGTGGTATCAAATTGCAGGGATTATCTAAGCCATTTACGTGGCCAGTGACAGTGTATTACGAAGACACCGATGCAGGTGGTGTTGTATACCATTCAAACTATCTTAAGTTTTTCGAACGCGCTCGAACTGAGATGTTGCGCTCAATTGGCGTCTCTCAGCAAGTCTTGTTAGAACAAAATATCGGTTTTGTAGTCCGACATATGGACATCGATTTTATTCAAGGTGCGCGCCTTGATGATTCTTTACAAGTCATTACAAATATTTACGAGTTGAAGCGAGCTACCTTGGTCTTCTGTCAAGAGATCGTAAATCCTGATGGCAAAGCATTGTGTAAAGCAATGGTTAAGGTAGCATGTATCGACAATCAAAAAATGAAACCCAAAGCAATGCCAACATTTATTCTCACGGAGCTAACGAATAGTGACTGCTGAAATCTCAATCTTAGGCCTAATTTTAGAAGCTAGCTTACTAGTTAAGATGGTCATGCTAATTCTCATGGGCATGTCTGTTGTTTCTTGGGCGATGATCATCAAACGAAGCAAAGTATTATCTCAAGCTACTAAACAAACTGAAGTGTTTGAAGATAAGTTCTGGTCTGGTGTTGATCTCGCTAAATTGTATCAAGAGAGTAATAAGCGCAAAGACGAACTTTCTGGTACTGAAGAGATTTTCTACGCCGGCTTCACAGAGTTTGCTCGCCTTCGAAAATCAAATGCAACGTCTCCAGATTTCATTATGGAAGGCACAGGTCGTGCAATGCGTGTTGCAGTTGCACGTGAAGTTGATGAATTGGAAACCAATTTACCTTTCTTAGCAACCGTCGGTTCTATCAGCCCATACATCGGCCTATTTGGTACGGTTTGGGGCATCATGCACTCATTCATCGCATTAGGTGAAGTGAAGCAAGCGACATTAGCAATGGTTGCTCCTGGTATTGCAGAAGCACTGATCGCGACAGCAATGGGCTTATTCGCGGCGATTCCAGCTGTGATGGCGTATAACCGTTTTAGCAGCCGAGTTGGTAAGTTAGAGCACAACTACGCGACTTTCTCTGAAGAGTTCCATAGCATTCTTCACCGTCAAGCGATGGCTGGCAGGGAATAATAGATGGCTGGATACCAACCTAAAAAACGCAAAATGACAGCAGAGATTAACGTTGTACCTTACATCGACGTTATGCTTGTTTTGCTGATCATTTTTATGGTGACTTCGCCATTTGTTACTCAAGGCGTAGATGTTGAATTGCCTAAGGCTTCAACGGCTCAGTCTGCACAAGATCTATTGGGTGACGACAATGCGAGCTTTATTATCGTTGAAGTGAACAAAGATGGTGAGCTTGGTTTGAGCGTTAATAACGAAGAGGTTCAGCGAGGCTTGTCTCTGGAAGATATTGTCGTCCGAGTGAAGGCGGAACTGTCTCTGAACCCAAATTCTCCAGTGGCGGTTGGCGGTGATGCTGCAACGCCTTACGCTGAAGTGGTTATCTTACTTGATGAATTAAGCCGTGCAGGTGTGCCAAAGGTTGGCCTTTTAACGGATATAAGGGAATAGCTCCGTAGCATTCATGAAAGCGAATAATAAAAAATCCAATAATTTTAGGTCACCGCTTCTTATTTCTCTTGGGCTGCACGTCGTTTTATTCGTTGCGCTCATTTGGGGAGCGGATTTCACCATGTCCGAGCCAAAGCCTACAGGGCAGATGGTTCAAGCTGTGGTGATTGATCCTCAGTTGGTTCGCCAGCAAGCTCAACAGATTCGTCAACAAAGAGAAGCGGCGAGCAAAAAAGAGCAAGAGCGTTTAGATAAACTAAGACGTGAAAGCGAACGACTTGAAAAAAATCGTAAAGCTGAAGAAGAGAACATTCGAAAGCTGAAAGAAAAGCAAGCTAAAGAAGCCAAAGCGGCTCGCGACGCGGAAAAGCGTCGAGTTGAAAATGAAAAGCAACGTAAAGTTGAAGAGGCTCGCTTAAAACAAGAGAAAAAGAAAGCCGCTAAAGCAGAAGCTGATCGTAAGTTGAAAGAAGCCGCGGTTGTGAAAGCAGAAAAAGAACGCAAGGCAAAAGAAGCGGCCATTGCTAAAGCTGAACAAGAACGCGTGGTGAAAGAAAAAGCCGCGAAAGAGGCCGCTGAAAAAGCTCGTAAAGAAAAAGAAGCCGCTGAGCGTGCTGAGAAACAACGTATAGCGAAAGAAAAAGAAGCGGCAGCCGCAGCAGAAAAAGCCCGTAAAGCGAAAGAAGCTGCAGCAAGAGCGGAGAAAGAGCGTAAACAGCAAGAAGCGGCATTGAACGATATCTTTGCTGGACTGGAGACTGAACAAAGCAATAACAACACTGCTTTGAACCAGCATTTAGAAGATGAAAAGGCTCGATATATATCAATTTATCAACAAACAGTACAACGAAACCTCTTGATGGAAGACTCCTTCCGTGGTCAAGAGTGTGTTCTTAACATTCAGTTGACACCAACTGGTGGTAATAAAGCTGTAGTGAGAAGGGTTTCGGTAGTTAGCGGAAATCGCCAGCTTTGCTCAGCAGCACAGGCTGCTACAGTTAAAGCGAGAGAGTTCGATTTTCCACAAGACTCATCATTACAACAAATATTCCGAGATTTTGACTTTCGGTTCATCCCATAATGAGAAATGGATAACTTATGCTTAAAGGTAACTTTTTCAAGAGCCTGTTTGTTATGGCATGTATTTTTTCTAGCTCTGCTTTTGCAAAATTAGAAATTGTTATTACAGACGGTATTAACTCTGCACGACCTATCGCTATTGTTCCTTTCCGTTGGGAAGGCGCAGGACCATTGCCGCACGATGTGTCAGCAGTTATCGCTTCTGACTTGCAACGCAGTGGTAAATTCAGCCCAGTTGCGACAAGTAAAATGCCTCAAACGCCTTACAGCGAAACCGAGGTGAATTTTGATGCTTGGACTAACCTAGGTGTTGATTCACTGCTAACCGGTAGCATCACTAAAAATGCCGAAGGGCAGTATGTGGTGAACTACCAACTGATCGACATTGTCCGTGGTCAACTGACTAAAGGGCAAAGCCGTGCACTAAGCGATGAAGGCCAATTAGTACTTTCTAAAGATCATGTGCTGTTCAACAAGAAAGCGACAGTGCCTGGTAAACGCTTGAGAGAGTACGCACACCGAATCTCTGATTTAGTGTATGAAGAGCTAACGGGTGAGAAAGGGGCGTTTCTAACGCGTATTTCTTACGTAGTTGTGAACGACAAAGACAAATACCCGTACCAGCTTCGTGTTGCTGACTACGACGGCTTTAACGAGCGTTTGGTGCTTCGTTCTAAGCAGCCTCTTATGTCACCAGCATGGTCGCCAGACGGTAAGAAGCTTGCGTATGTGAGTTTCCAAAATGGCCAAGCTGAAATATTCATAATGAATATTTATACGGGTGAGCGCGAGAAAGTGACGTCATACCCTCGTCATAATGGTGCGCCAAGATTCTCGCCAGATGGTAAAACATTGGCGTTGGTATTGTCGAAAACAGGCAGTCTTCAGGTGTACACACTCGACCTTGCTAGCCGTAAGCTGACTCAAATTACCCGCGGCCGTTCTAATAATACTGAACCATTCTGGCACCCAGATGGCAAGTCTCTAATTTTCACATCTGATCGTGGTGGTAAACCACAGATTTATAATGTAAATTTGTCAAATAATTCGACATCTCGTATTACTTGGCAAGGTAGCCAGAACTTAGGTGGCCAGATCACCCCTGACGGACGATTCCTGATTATGGTTAATCGCAGCAACTCGGGTTTTAACTTGGCTAAACAAGATTTGGAAACTGGTGCGGTTCAGGTGCTAACAAAAACATTGTTAGATGAATCTCCAAGTATTGCACCGAATGGAGGTATGGTTATCTATAGCTCTATTTACAACAAAACAAACGTACTATCGATGGTTTCTATCGATGGTCGTTTTAAGGCTAGATTACCAGCAACGAACGGACGCGTAAGAGCACCTTCGTGGTCACCGTTTCTCTAGTCGATTTGATACATTCTTTTAGCTATTGATAGTGTTAACTATTGTGGCATTTAACTATCTATAGCACTTAGTAGCTGTAGAAACTAAGTTTGATAACGTAAGGAAAAAAAGATGCAACTTAACAAAGTTCTTAAAGGCTTGATGATTGCACTACCAGTGATGGCAGTAACGGCATGTAGCTCAACTGATGAAGCAACTTCTGCAACATCTGGCACAGAAAGCAACCAAACAACTTCAGGTTCAGAAGGTAACGTAGATACAACTGTTGTAACGCCAATTGACGCTAACGGTCAACTGTCTGAGCAAGAGCTTAAAGAGCAAGCGCTACGCGAAACTCAAACAATCTACTTCGCATTCGATAACTCTACTATCGCTGGCGACTACGAAGAAATGCTTGCAGCTCACGCAGCATACCTAGTTAAGAACGTTGATATGAACGTTACTGTTGAAGGTCATGCTGATGAGCGCGGTACTCCTGAGTACAACATCGCACTTGGTGAGCGTCGTGCACAAGCTGTAGCGAAATACCTACAAGCTCTAGGTGTTCAAGCAGACCAAATCTCTATCGTAAGCTACGGTGAAGAGAAGCCACTTCTTCTAGGTCAATCTGAAGATGTGTACGCTAAAAACCGTCGTGCAGTACTAGTTTACTAATTTCAGTAGGCTATATAATTGAGGAATTGCCTCATGTTCAGTAACACAAAGCGAGTCATTTTGCTTTCGTTACTGGCAAGTGCAGCGAACACTACGTTCGCTGCACCAGCTCCAGTATCCGATCTCAATAGCACCGCAACAAATTCATCATCTTCCTCTCGATCAGCATCTAACGAATCAGATATTGAGCGTTTAGAGCGCTTGCTTCAAAATCGTAATCTCGTTCAGCTTCAAATGCAGCAGCAAATCGACGATATGTCACTGGAGATCAGTGAACTTCGTGGTGAGTTGGAGCGAAACAGCTACGATATGAAACAAATGCTCGAGCGCCAACGTGAATTGTTCATTGAACTGGATCGTGTGAGAGGCGAGGTGAAAGCAGCAGGAACAGCAACGGTAGCAGTAGCAGCGAGCGAAGGCTCTAAGGATGCTTCTGGTACGTTCAGTACTGATGTTGATGAGCAAACAGCTTATCAGAATGCTGTAGATATGATTCTAAAGCAGCGAGACTACACGGGTGCTATTGCAGCATTCCAAAAGTTTCAAAAAGACTTCCCAGACTCGACCTTCACGCCTAACACCCATTATTGGTTAGGTCAGCTTTATTTCGCTAAAAAGCAAGATAAGGAAGCTGTGAAGAGCTTTGCCGCTGTTGTGTCATACAAAGACTCTAACAAGCGCTCTGATGCTCTGGTTAAGCTTGGTGACATAGCTACGCGTAACAACAACGCGACGCAAGCTAAGAAATATTACCAGCAAGTTGTAACCGAGTACCCAAACAGTGCTTCGGCTAAAGTGGCTAAAACCCACTTATAAAACAAAATAGGGGTGCTCAGGTACCTCTTTTTTATACCTGCTTACTTCCTTTTAATATTTACTCAGTAGGTTTGTGACGCCAACGCATCACCTTGTTTATGCGTTTTAAGTATTAGCTAGTCACCGCTTGCAACCAATCCTTTTTGATCCCAATCGCTGTCCTGTGTAGAATACTCTAATTCTCGGAAGAAGTTGCGTAGAGCAAGAGCAATGAGTCATATACTAGATAAAATCGATACAGTTTACCCGTTTCCGCCTAAGCCAGTTCCACTGAGCGACGCTCAGAAGCAGGCACACATCGCAAACATCAAAACACTACTTCAAGAAAAAGATGCAGTTCTAATTGCACACTACTACACAGATCCTGAAATTCAGGCCCTGGCTGAAGCAACTGGTGGTTTTGTTGGCGATTCATTAGAAATGGCTAAGTTTGGTAACCGCCATTCTGCAAGCACTTTGATCATCGCTGGCGTTCGTTTTATGGGGGAGTCAGCAAAGATTCTTACACCTGAAAAACGCATTCTAATGCCAACACTAGAAGCTGAATGTTCTCTTGATCTTGGCTGTCCTGCAGACAAATTTACAGAATTTTGTGATGCTCACCCTGACCATACAGTGGTTGTATACGCGAATACCTCTGCGGCTGTTAAGGCTCGTGCAGACTGGGTAGTTACGTCGAGCATCGCTTTAGAAATCGTTGAAAGCCTAGACGCTGAAGGCAAACCCATTATTTGGGGCCCAGACCGTCACCTAGGCTCTTACATCGCAAATCAAACTGGCGCTGACATGTTGCTTTGGCAAGGTGAGTGTATTGTTCATGATGAGTTCTCAGCTGATGCTTTGAAAAAAATGAAATCAGTATACCCAGAAGCGGCTATTTTGGTTCACCCAGAATCACCAGCAAGCGTGGTTGAACTGGCTGACGCTGTTGGTTCAACAAGTCAACTGATCAAGAAAGCAAAAGAGCTGCCTCATCCACAGATGATTGTCGCGACAGACAAAGGTATCTTCTTCAAAATGCAGCAACTGGTTCCTGAAAAAGAGCTGATTGAAGCGCCGACAGCAGGTGCCGGTGCAACTTGTCGAAGCTGCGCGCATTGCCCTTGGATGGCAATGAACGGCCTTGAAGCGATTGAAAATGCGCTTGAGAATGGTGGCGAGCAACACGAGATCTTCGTTTCTGACGAACTGCGCGTGAAGTCCCTTATCCCATTGAACCGCATGCTAGATTTTGCTGAGCAGCTTAACGTGCAAGTGAAAGGCAACGCTTAATCTAATGACGTGAGGTTATAAATAATCCAATATTTATAACTCTGCAGTCTTTATAATGTGGTGCATTTGTCATCATTAAAAAAACCAGCCGCAGTGCTGGTTTTTTTGTATCTTAATATTAGCCTCTATCTAGTCTGACTAGTAGCTGCTGTTTGCATTAGATATGTACCAATCGTAGCAAATACCACTATTAGTAATAGCTATCAGTTAATAAGTCCTGATTTTTATGGACATGGTAAGTCTGAGACAGAGTGTTCACGAGCCAGTATCAGCGAGATGGTCAGTCCGCACGAGCGCTTTAGCAGGAGAGCAATATTCGATTATTGGTGTCAGTGATAGCGGAATTGCAGGCTACCGCTTAACTATTCAAGAGATGAGTAGGATTACGTACTCAGCCTGCTAATCATTTGCTCAAGTACCTCTCTAAAGCTCTTAACTCTGTCTCAGATTAACTCTACATAAGCTTAATACTGTCTTATTTTTAATTTTTCTTCCCTTCTTCATGAATAGGGCGTCTCGTTAGGTACTCGAACCATCAAAAATCAGAATTCTCAATTCAAGTTAATTAATGCCAGTGATAATTATTATCAATATTAAATGAGAATGCTTTACATTTAAATATGCAACCGATAAGGTACGGTTGAAAATTCGTCAGGTCATTGAAAGGGAAATCATTTTTCAATTTATTCGTTGAGTGACTTAGGGCTTGTTCAATGTGACGGTTTTCAGTCGGAATTTTGGCTCATGTATTAAAGCAGTGGTCAATAAGGAGCTAAGGAAGTACAGCTTATACTCATTTTGAGTTGTTGCGTTTTCAACACCTTTTGAATGTCTTCCCTAGTTTTCATTATAAATGCCGTTACATGAGCCCACCTAAAGTTAATGCTTAATCAAGGAGAATTTTAAATGACAGCATTACGCCCCGCGACAGTGAATGAGCTAGGAAATAGCAGATTCAAATTTCGCACCTTATCTGCAATCATCATGGGACTTAGTGTAAGTGGTCAAGCTTTTGCAGCGACAAACAATAATAATGAAACTACCATTAACGAAGACAAAACTACTTTTGAAGTTACCGTGTATGGCGAAAAAATAGAACGTTCGATTTATGATACAGGCTCAAGCGTGCATGTGTATGATGAAGATCGTATCGCGAGTACTCCAGGCGCATCTGAGGTCGACGATCTGCTGCAGTTAACACCAAACATTGTGGATTCAGGGCAGGGTAATAACCTACCATCGATTCGTGGTGTTGATGGTTCTGGACCTTCTATTGGCGGGTTGGCTGCTTTTGGTGGCTCCGTGCCAAGGTTGAACCTTTCAATTGATGGACGTTCACTCAGCTATTCTGAAGTTGCGTTTGGCCCTCGTTCTTTATGGGATATGCAGCAAGCGGAAATTTATCTTGGACCGCAAAGCTACGTTCAAGGCCGAAATGCATCTGCGGGTGCTATCGTTTTAAAATCTAATGACCCGACTTACGATTTTGAGAGCAAAGTAAAGGCTGCTATTGGTCAGCAAGACTATTCTCAAACCGCAGCGGTTATCTCGGCGCCAATACTAGAAGATCAACTGGCCTTCAGATTGAGTGTTGATCAACAAAAACGCAGTAGTTACGCAGACCTTACTGCTTATGAACCAGTCGGTGACCCTAATCGCATTGAAATGACGACAGCTCGTGGTAAATTTTTGCTAGAGCCAGCAGGCCTTCCTGGGTTCAAAACCACGTTAACGATTGCCCATATGGATACTGTGGGACCTCAATCTGAATCTCAACAAACAAAGATCAATAGAGCTGTTTACGAAACTCAGTCAACAAGCGGCATTTGGGATGTATCTTATGACATCTCAGATACGTTAGTGTTTGAAAATAATTTGATCTACACCGATCGCACTTACGACCGAATCACTGACCCTGCAGGCAGAAAGCAGGATTTCAAATCCAAAGGTAATGAGTTCCAAATAGAGCCTTTGGTTCGATTTGATTCCCTTAGCGAAGATCTCTCTGGTTTGTTTGGTTTACGCTACTTCAAATCTGAAGATGACGATGTATTTGAACAGACTGGGTCATCTATACCAATGGAAGGCAAAAACCGTGCTATGTCGGCATTCGCTGAAGTGACGTACTTGGTGATGCCGAGCATCGAAGTTGTAGCGGCAGGGCGATTCGAACGCGAAAGCAAAAAACGCTATGTTGCCCCGGGTCGTTTTGGCTTAGATTATGATGAAACATCAAATGTATTCCTTCCCAAGCTTGAAGTTGCCTATAAGCCTGAATCAGACCAAACCGTGGGTATCCGAGCAGCTAAGGGCTTTAACTCTGGAGGTGGCGGCGTTGGCTTCAATAACAAAACGTGGGCATTTTCTTCATATACGTACGAAGACGAATACGTTTGGAACTATGAATTCTTCACTCGCCATAGTCTGCTAGATAATGAACTTGAGTTAACAACTAACGTCTTCTACAACGACTACGATAATTTCCAAGTTCTGGAGACTTCATCAAAAGGTGATGTGAAAGTTGATAATGTTGATGAAGCATATACCTACGGTGCAGAACTAGGAAGCCGTTGGTTAACGACATCAAACCTAGAACTATTGGCTTCACTTGGTTTGTTGAAAACAAGTTACAAAGATCATGCTAATAGCTCAAAAGAACTCGCTCGAGCCCCTTCTTTGACGGCAAGCTTCGGTGCTTTATACATGTTTGCTGAGAATTTCGAATTGAGTGGTAATGCGAATTACACTGGAGATTACTTCAGTGACGTTGAAAACTCAGCTAACCAGAGTATTGATGCTTACTGGGTTGCAAATGCACAAGTTGCCTATGTGTTTACTAACGGACGTATGTCTTTATTCGCTACAAACTTGTTTGATTCTGAAAAAGAAACATTCAATTTTGGTGGAGACGATATTACGAAGCAAGCACCTCGCCAAATTGGTGGTTCAGTACAATTGTACTTCTAATCGGTTAGATATAAGAAAACGCCTTGCTCAAAACAAGGCGTTTATTTTGAAATCATTAGCATGGAAAGTGGCGAAGACCCTATGAGTAAAACTCTGAACATTAGGAGAGGCTCCCACCAAAGTCATGCTTTCCCCTCAATACTGTAGATCTCTTTAAGAGGAAAATTGATGAGCGATCAACCAGTGCGTTTACATCCGATGTTGTTGGACTTTGTTCGTAAGGAGAAGATCTCAAAGCATCTACTGCGAGTAACTGTTACGGGCGACTCTTTAAAAGGGTTCCCTGAAGATCAAAATGGTACACACATAAAAGTGTTTTTCCCCAATAGAGCTAGTGGGATATTGCAGTTACCTTACCGAGAAGGTGAAACTGTGATTTGGCCTGAGCATAAACCCGTGCCCCGAGCCTATACCGTAAGAAAGTATCGAGCTGATGTGAATGAGCTTGATATCGATTTCGTGATCCACGGAACCGATTCTCCCGGCGGCGGGTGGGCAATTAAAGCAGAACAAGGTTTCCAAATTGGCCTTGTAGGTCCTGCTGGGCCTGACCCATTACTTGAACCCGCAGATTGGCATATTATTGCGGGAGACTTAACAGCAGTACCAGCCATTAGTGCGATTTTGGAGAGCCTTCCCTCTGACACTCAAGGCTATGTATTTATCGAGATAGAGGATGCCGCAGATAAGCATGATATTCAGCATCCGCAAGGTCTGGTTCTGAAGTGGCTAATTAGAGACGAAAATAGCGATCAATCTCTATTGAGCGAAGCTATTTCCGGCTTAATTGCACCGAATGGATCTCACTCGCTTTCGGCTTTCATTGCGGGTGAAAATGAAAGCGTGATTGCGTGTCGTAAAGCGCTTAAACAAGAGTACAAGCTGTCTAAAAAAGATATGTATGCGATTCCTTACTGGAAACGAGGTAAGGATGAAGAAGCGTACCATGATGAACGTCATGAAGTTATGGATGAAGAGTACTAATCAGCTTTATTGAAGTTATTCGATAGATGTTTCAGCCATGATTTTTCTGATTTAGTAATCACCACAGCAAGTCCATCTTAATAATTAAACTCAGACTAAATGAAGTGCAAGTAGTAAATGAGAATCAATGTAATTTTTAAAATCAATATTATGTTTAAGTTCGTTGTTGTTTTTTTGATTTCAGCTTCGGCTTCTGTTTTCGCAGAAACCGAAATGACATATCAAAATACTTATCCCAAGACTTTCGTCAATGCGGATGGCTCACAGACAGTGATCCCATCTAAACCGACTCGAATCCTTTCTACCTCGGTGACGATTAGCGGAACGCTACTGGCTATTGATGCTCCTTTAGCCGCAACAGCACTCACTTATGAAGGAAAGTTTTTTAGTCAATGGGCAGATATTGCTGAACAGAGAAGCGTGGAAAAGGCATGGCCTGCCGGCAGCGTTGATTTAGAGTCTGCCTATATCTATGAACCTGATTTGCTTGTTGTAGCATGGCGCGGTGGTGATTCGGCGAGAGATCAAATAGCTGAATTTAAGCAAATAGCACCAACCATTATTTTGGATTACACCGCACAATCATGGCAAGACTTGGCTTTGAGGCTTGGACAGGCGACAGGGTTAGAAGAACAAGCCCAACAAAAAATTAGCCAGTTTGAGTTGTTCGTTAACCAGAGTAAAAACAAGCTACAGATACCAGAAGGCGAAACCAATATTGTGGCGTATTTTGGACCTGGAGCAACCAATGCTATCGCATTAGAGGACGGCGTTCATGCCGACTTGCTCATTGACCTCGGTTTCAAAATGGAAGTGCAAAATCGTCAATGGCATGACAACACCGTGCCTTTATCAGATTTTATGCGAGTCCACTTTGAACTGCTGACTCAACTTAAAGCTGATACAACATTTTTGCTAGAAGCGAGTGATGATAGCGCTAATCGATTTATGCACGACCCAATCCTGATCAACCTTCCGTCCGTCCGGAATAAACAAGTCTTTGGTTTAGGTGAAAATTCATTTCGTATCGATATGTATAGTGCTACTGAAATCGTTAACGACATTGTTCAGCTTTTTGAACGAGATACAAATGCAGGTTAATGGCTAATGGTTAATGCCAATGGTAAATGGAAAATGGGTAAAGGATGTCCGTGATGACAAGTATTGCTAGTCCTGCAGAAGCATTTGAACAGATAAGAAATGGACAACGACAACGACGACGATGGCTGATAGCGGGAGTCGTGTTGTTATTTTTTGCCTCGTGTTTTAGCCTTTTTATCGGCACGCATTACATATCGCCGGTAGTGACTTTGGATGCGATTTTTTCTTTTGATCCAACCAACAGTGATCATCTATTGGTTGTCCACCTTCGAATTCCACGCACCTTGTTAGCTTTAGTTGTTGGCGGTGCGCTTGGTGCTGCTGGCGTTATCATGCAAAGCTTAACTCGTAACCCATTAGCAGATCCTGGGATACTCGGTGTCAATGCGGGGGCGACAGTTGCCATAGTATCAGCGATAGCCTTTCTGGGCATCCATGATATGGCCTATGTGATGTGGTTTGGTTTACTTGGGGCGGCTGTTTCCGGAGCGGGTGTTTTTGCCCTTGCTGGGGTAAATAAAGGGGTTAACCCTGTAAGAGTTGTATTGGCGGGAACTGCTTTGTCGGTTGTGTTGCTTGCACTGACTCATATGATCACAATAAACAGCAATGAAATGGTGTTTGAACAATATAGACATTGGGCTGTGGGGTCATTTCAAGGGCGAGGTTACGATGTCTTGATCCCGGCAGCCATGTTAATAGCCATTGGATTAGCAATCGCGTTTTCATTAAGTAAAGCCTTAGATACTGTCTCGTTAGGGGACGATATTGGTCACGCCTTAGGTGTTAACCCGATCAAAATATGGTGTTTTGCTTCTATTGCTATTGTGGTTTTAGCGGGGACCTCTACTGCGGCGGCTGGTCCTATCAGCTTTGTTGGTCTTACTGCCCCTCATATTGCAAGGATGGCGGCGGGGCCTGATCATAAATGGTTGATGCCTTTCTCTTTACTGATTGCATCCATTCTGGCAGTTGTCGCCGATGTACTAGGCCGGATCGTCGGGTATCCCAATGAGATCAGTGTAGGTATTATGATTGCTCTAATCGGTGGGCCATTCTTTGTATTCTTAGTGAAACGTTGGAAGATATCTCCCCTATGATGATTGAGCCTTACACTCTTCAAAATTCTGGCTCGGGAAGTGTTGTACGCTTCGGTCAGTTTTCTTTCTGTTATCAACCGTCTCATATACTTGTCGCATTGATTTTGTTGATATCAGTTTGCGCTATTGCAACTTATTCCATGACATTGGGTAAGTTTAATATCTCGTTACCTCAAGTGGCCGATATCATTCTTGGGGTTGAAGAGGGGGGCGTAAAAGATCGAATAATTCTTAACATAAGACTACCTAAGGTTCTTACTGCGGTCTTTGTTGGGGCTGCGTTAGGCATTTCTGGTGCGGTATTTCAATCGGTATCAAGAAATGCTCTTGGTTCTCCAGATGTCATTGGCTTCACTACGGGGGCTGCGACCGGTGCAATTGCTCAAATAGTTTTGTTTGAGCAAGGGGCAATAGAAGTGGCAATCGCGGCGATAGTCGGCGGAGTAATTACGGCCGTTATCGTTTACTTACTCGCGGTAAAAGCAGGAGTGGTTGGAGGGTATCGCCTAATACTCACTGGTATTGGGATCGGGTCCATTTTGAGTGCGCTGAACAGCCTGATGTTAGTTAAGGGTAATTTGGACAATGCTATTTTGGCTAATCTATGGCTTGCAGGATCACTGCATGCTAGGACATGGACACATGTTTATCCTGTACTTATAGGGGTATTTCTCCTCCTCCCTTTTATGATGATGCTAAAGCGTGCGCTTGCCATGATAGAGATGGGGGATGACATCGCAACTCAGCTGGGTATCCGAGTTGAGCGAGTCCGTCTTTCTATGATTTTCTTTGCTGTGGTTTTAGCCGCATTCGCGACAGGAGCTGCTGGGCCTATTGCCTTTATTGCCCTTGCTGCTCCTCAATTAGTCGGTCGATTGAGAAAGTCGCGAGCATTATCCTTATTCTCCTCAGCCCTTATGGGCGCGTTGTTGGTCTTAACTGCGGACGTTTTAATTCAATGGTTGCCTTTTCAAGCAAGCGTGCCCATAGGCAGGATGACGGGTATTGTTGGTGGCATATATTTAATTTGGCTATTGACCCGATCTCGCCAGTTCTAAGCATAGGAACTCATACGACTAATGAGTACCTATGCTTCTTAAGTTTACCGATTATTTGTCAAGTATATGAGTGTTAAAGCAAGACTCGTTTTACCGAGTTAGAGCAGTACTCAAAAATGACAAGTTGGTCCGATGGGTTATGGGGTACCCAACTGAACTTGAAATCGTGTAACGCTGCCTGTTTTAGCCCTGAAGAAACCAAGCGTAACCTTGAGCAGCAACAAGTCTATTCTTGATGCTACGCTTTCCCAAGTAACTGAATAGCTAGAGCTAATTAGTTAAGTAATTAGCTAAATAAGCAAATAGCTAAAAGTTACTTGGGGATATTGTTTAACATAAATTAAATCAGAAACTTATGAGCCTATCGACACCGGTTAAATCCAAAACCATCTCTCGACTAAATGGAAGTAACCTTAAACTTGCATACGAGAATCGCGTTATATGTGAAAATCTCGAACTTCATATTCCTGAAGGTAAATTTACAGTCATTGTCGGACCTAATGGATGCGGAAAGTCGACCTTATTGAGAAGCTTATGCCGTTTATTGAAACCTTCTAAAGGCCAAATTTATCTAGATGGTCAGAATATCCAAAAAGTACCAGCTAAAGAGTTGGCGAGAGAGTTGGGGTTACTTCCCCAAAGTTCACAAGCTCCAGAAGGGATTCGAGTCGTTGATTTGGTAGCAAGAGGCCGCTACCCGCATCAAAAACTGTTTAAGCAGTGGAGCTTAGATGATCAAGAGGCGGTCTTCCAAGCGCTGGAAGATACTGGTGTCACCGATTTGGCCGAGAGGCAGGTTGATGAACTATCAGGAGGTCAGAAACAACGAGTTTGGATCGCAATGGTATTAGCACAAAAGACACCGATAGTATTACTTGATGAGCCGACAACTTATTTGGACGTCGCACACCAGATCGATTTGTTGGAGTTGTTCCGCAGCCTCAATAGAGAGAAAAAACACACTATCGTCGCCGTGCTCCATGATTTGAATCAAGCCTGTCGTTATGCGGATCATCTGATTGCATTTGCTGGTGGAGAAATTGTCGCACAAGGGGAACCTAAGTCTTTAATTGACGCCAAACTCGTTAAGCAAGTATTTGGCTTAGATAGCGTTATTATTGATGATCCCGTAAGTCATACTCCATTGATTGTGCCTTTGGGGAAGTAACTCATATGACTTTTTGCTCAGTTTTGATTAACTCCAGAAATTGTTTGTAGATATTTCTAAGTCTTTTTGTACCTAAATGTGGACTATTGGCATTATTTTGGGCTCATGTGCCTTTTTCTTAAGATACATCTTGTTGATATCATGTATTTTTTCTAGCATGTAACTAAGAGGAATGGATTAGAGGCTCTAATGATAATCTGGTTACAACTCAAACGTTGGGTCAAAGCGAATATCTTTGTTTTGAATGGTAAAAACCTACTGTTTACTTTCCTCGGCTACGTGTTTTTATCGTGGTCGACATTGTATTTAGCGGGTGAAACGGACTTAACCAACTCGTTTACTACATTTGCATACTATTTAGTCGTGACGGCTTCTACAGTTGGTTATGGCGATTTGTCACCGACAACGGAAGCGGGGCGATGGATTGTTATTTTGTTTGTTATCCCTGGAGGGCTCAGCCTTTTCGCTGCTTTACTGGGTAAGGTGGCAACAGAAGGTGTTGAATATTGGCGAGCGGGCTTGTTAGGTAAAAGGAGAGTTAGAGTGGAAAACCACATTTTGATGTTGGGCTGGAATGAACAAAGAACCATTCATCTCATCCGTATGCTGCAACATGAAGAAACGGGCAAGCGACCAATCGTATTATGTACGCGTTCAGATATCGAAAATCCGTTACCCGGTGAGATCAATTTCGTTAAGGTAAACAGCTACACCGATGGTAAAGAGATGGAGAAAACGGGCATTGAGTCAGCCAGCTGTATTCTTATTGATAACCCCGAAGACGACATCACGCTGTCTGCAGCGCTTTATTGTGCGAACCGAAACCCTAAGGCTCATCTTCTGGTTTACTTTAAAGATGAGGCGTTGAGCGATTTACTGCATCAACATTGCCCAAACTCTGAATGTATTCCGGCAGTGGGTGCCGAAATGCTGGCTAAAGCTGCGGTTGATCCCGGTTCAAGTGCTCTTCATCAAGAGCTTTTAAGCTCAACTAGAGGTATGACACAGTATTCGACGTATTACCCTAAAGATGCCGAACCTGTAACCGTCGCGCCTATTTTCTCTGTATTCAAAGAGAAGTATAAAGCAACGCTGATCGCGATTGATACGGGGAGTGGTATAGAGCTTAATCCGGAGTTAGACCAAGTTGTCAGCAGCGGCACTAAGTTGTTTTACATTGCCGATGAGCGAATTGATCATTTCGATTGGAAAGGCTTTTAGGCGGCTATTTAGTCTCTCCTGAAGCGAAAGAAGGCCTCATTGTGAGGCCTTCTTACTATCGTTCGAATATAGCGCAGCTTATTTCTTTTATATCTCTCGCTTTAGAGAGAATGGAAAATTATTGAGCTTCGGCTAATGCGATACCGCGTTGCGTTAACCCGCAAAGCATCACAGGCACAGCGTTAAAGATCTCTTCAAACTGCTCAAGGCCTTCGATGCCTTGTTCGGCAAGGGTAGCAATGGAAGTTTCTGGATCGTAAAGCATGCTGAGTGAAAGCAACACGCCGCCGACCAGTGCGTTGTCTTCGCTGTCTTCGGGCATCAGTGTTTCCCAATCATCACGGGCTATCTGCCAACCTTGAAGTAAGCCTTCACAAAAATCGCGAGCTGCTGTATTTACAACTTCTGCATCGTCTAATTGACAAGCTTCAGGCCAACCCCAAGTACCTTCGATCAGTTCTGGGCGGGTTTTGTTCCAAAGCGCGATGATAACTTCAATGTAGCTTTCCAGCTGTTCACCGTTGGTAAAAGGTGCGACTTCTTCGCCACCCCAAAGGAATGGTAGCCATTCATGAGGGGTTAACACATTTGGAGCGGCTGCCATTGCAGTGACAAAGCCCATGGTTTTGTGTTCTGTGATTAGCTTTCCTTCCAACTCTGGAAGCGCAAGAATATCTTGTAAAGTCAAAGTGAGGTACCGTAAAAGGGAACATATTTGTGCTTATAGTACCAATGAACTTGCGCCAATCAAGCTTCATCTAAAAACGCTTGATGTCATTAGTGATAAACACTAGGTTAAACAGAAAAGAAAATAACAAGATAATTATGCAAATACGCTCGTCTCTCAAGAAAAAAAGTATGGTAGCGCTTGGTTTATACCTCGCAATGTTCATTGCTATTGTCGGTAGTGTGACGTATTACGTCGTAGAATCTCCTGTACGTGCTAAGTTGCAACAAAACCTCGACTTACGTACACAACTGTTATCGGAATTGATTACAGCACCCCTCGGCAGCTCTCAAGGTTTTGTTGATAGTTTGGTTGGTTTCGCTCAGGCGCAGCGCAGTGATACTGATGTTATACCGTTATTTATTAAGTCAATGTTGGCGGCGAGCGATGACACGATCGTCAGCGCAGGTATTTGGCCAGAACCGCATGCATTGGATTCTGATAAAATCCTTAACAGTTATTTTTTCAACAAAGCCGACGATGGTGATATTGACCAACTCTTTTCTTATAACAACCCCAAAAATACGCCTTATCAAAACGAATATTGGTATACATCTGTAGTAAACAAAGCGAAGGGAACCATTGCATGGAGCAATGTGTATATTGACCCATATACACATGTTCAAATGATCACAGCATCTTCACCTTACTATTACGATGGAACTTTTGCAGGTGTCGCGACTGTGGATCTCTCACTCGAAGAGTTGCTCGGCTTTATCAAGAACCATGCGGAAGAATACAACCTTGGTATTACTCTAAGAGACAAACTCAACCAAGTGTTGGTTTCTCATAACTTCAATCTCGTTGATGGGATTTATATTAGTAGTAACCAATTTGGAGAGTTTGGATGGCAAGTGGATGTCGTCAACTCAAAATCACGAGTAGCAGACGAAGTGTTTCGTCAGGTAATGAGCGTTGAAGGCGGTATTGTGCCGCTGTTATTATTGTGTGTCATGGCAGGTTATTACTTACTGAACCGCTATTTGATAAGCCCAATCACAACGATTGCCGCCCAAGTTGATAGTTCTAAAGCAGGCGAGACCATCGATGTTGACTACTCCAGTGATGATGAAATCGGACATTTGATCAAAACCTTCAACGAAAAAACCATCTATCTCGAAGCTGAGAAGGTTAAAGCTCAAGCTTCAACCAATGCCAAAACGGCCTTTCTTGCGACCTTGTCACACGAAATTCGTACCCCGATGAATGGTGTATTAGGAACGGCTCAGATCTTACTGAAAACCCCTTTGAGCACAGAGCAAGAGAAGCATCTTAAGAGCCTGTATGATTCGGGTGATCATATGATGACGTTACTCAATGAAATTTTGGATTTTTCAAAGATAGAGCAGGGTCGGTTAGATCTGGATGAAACACGATTCCCGCTTGATTCAATCATAGGCAGTATCAACAGTGTCTATTACACATTGTCTTCCGAGAAAGGGCTTCAATTCAAAGTGTACTCCGAAGTGCCTTCTGGCCGTTGGTACTTCTCAGACAAAGCACGCCTTCGCCAAATTTTATTTAACCTCTTAAACAACGCAGTCAAGTTTACCTCTCGAGGCTTTGTCGAGGTGTATCTTAAAGAAGTCGTAGAAGGAAGTGACACCTACCTTAGTATTCGAGTTCGCGACACCGGTATTGGTATATCTAAAGAAGCACAAAAACGTATTTTTAAACCGTTTGAACAAGCTGAGTCTTCGACTACGAGACGCTTTGGCGGTACTGGTCTCGGGTTAGCGATTGTGAAGGAAATTGCCCAACTGATGGAGGGCAGTATTAGCGTCACCAGTGAAGAAGGGATAGGCACCAGCTTCGATGTTCGCTTGAAGATTAAGCCTTGCCAGCCTGGCGAAATAGAGAGCTTGCCACATAAGAAGTTAGATTACTCTGGCTTGAAGGTACTGATTGTCGAAGATAACCGAACCAATACCGTCATTATTGAAACCTTCATGAGCAGTAAAGGCTTCACTTGTAAGAGCGTCGAAAATGGTGAACTTGCGATACAAGCCGTGGTGGCTGAGCGCTTTGATTTGGTATTAATGGATAACCATATGCCAGTGATGGACGGCGTTGAATCAACCACTGCAATTCGAGCTTTGATAGGCGAGATATCATCGGTACTGGTGTTTGGTTGTACGGCTGATGTATTTAAAGAGACTCGCGAACGTATGCTTGGTGCGGGTGTGGATTATATTATTGCCAAGCCGATTGATGAGCGTGAGTTGGATGATGCGTTATTCCGCTATTCAAACAAGCTTTACCAATACCATGAAGTTAAAGCTCATGATCTTGATAGCCTAGATGTAGAAAAAAACGATTCGCAAAGTAACAGCGAGTCATTACCTAAACCTGATCTACGAAACAAAGATAACACCGAAGAGCTACTCGTCACGCTGTACGTTGCGCTCGAAGATAATAACTTAGCGCTGATTAAGTCTGCATTAGAGAGCTTGCGTGTTCATGCTGAACCTATGAATAATGCAAAGCTCACAGATCACGTCGATAAAGCTTTAGAACAGGTTTCTCTCGGTTTGACTCCTGAACAAGAAATCATCAATACCATTACGGTAAATCTTCCCATGGCATAGTTGTTGTTTAATTACGGAAATATAATAACAAACTGCTCACAACTTGACCGTTGTGGGTTTTGTTGGTGGAAACAACTGCTTTTAAAGTGGTTTTTGGTTGTTAATTTACAACTTCATTTTTAATTTGGAATGTATGACTGCTTATCTTGTGATTTAATAGTGACATTATCTGGCTAGGTGTAATCTTGCCTTGTTTATGTGTTGTTAAGTCACTAATTAAGTAGTGGTATATTTTAGGTTTATCGTCAATGAAGTCTCGTGGTCCATTCTGTATTCGAAACGCAGCTGCGGATACATTCGCTATGGTCGTTTTCTGTTTTATTTCTGGAATGATTGTTGAAGTGTTTATTTCTGGTATGACGTTTGAGCAGTCTCTTGCTTCTCGAACGTTATCTATTCCGGTAAACATAGCTATCGCTTGGCCTTATGGAGTCTTTCGTGATTGGTTCTTGCGTAACGGCGCAAAGCTTTCACAAAACTCATTGATGAAAAATTTGTCTGACTTGGTGGCGTACGTGTTATTCCAGTCACCTGTGTATGCCGGTATTTTATTGGCAGTAGGTGCTTCGAGCGACCAGATTGTTACGGCTGTCACCAGTAACGCTGTTATCTCATGTGGTATGGGCGTGCTGTACGGTTATTTCTTAGATATGTGCCGTAAATGGTTTAGAGTTCCGGGCTACTATCAACAAGCTTAAGAAAAGCAACAAGCGTAAGTACAACGATAGAATGAAATTTGGTTTGTTTTTGATCTAATGAGTTAATTTGTAATCGAACAAACTGAAAAAGGCACTTTTTTTGATAATGCCTCTTGACCAAAGCAAGCAGAATCAATAAAGTAGCGCCTCGTTGAGTGACAAGCTCAACACACAATTTGTGGAAGGATGGCTGAGTGGCTTAAGGCGCTCGCCTGGAAAGCGAGTATACGTTTATAGCGTATCTGGGGTTCAAATCCCCATCCTTCCACCACTATTCAAAACCCTAGCAGAAATGCTGGGGTTTTCTCGTTTTAGAGCACCTATATTTT
>NZ_JBGONU010000005.1:30976-59761 GCF_041439295.1 Vibrio sp. 1F253
ATCTCTATCTCTATCTCTATCTCTATCTCTATCTCTATCTCTATCTCTATCTCTATCTCTAGCCCAAAGTCCTTTGCCTAGTTATCACGCCTTCCAACGCTATTTATGACCACTTGCTTACTGTGATTGGTATTATACCAATCGTAGTAAATAACTGGTCACCCTAGCTTGTTAAAAACCTCGATAACTTCGTTAGAATTTTTGATTGTAGAATAACTACTTATCAGAAAATCCTGCCTTGTTTTCAAGCTTTTTTCCTGCGCTATTCCTGAACACTTACTTACTGTGATTGGTATTATATCTAAAGCCTGTTTTGTTGAACGTATGAATTTTGCAAAACATCGCCTTACAGATAACCAACGAAAACGTTTGCTTTATTTCTTGAAGAGTTAATCAGAGGTGAGTAAACTCGCCTCCGTTTTATCACATAGCCAATAAGACTGCTTACAATGACTAAAAATATTCATGACCAACGTATTCTAATTCTGGACTTCGGTTCTCAATACACACAGCTAGTAGCTCGTCGTATTCGTGAGATCGGTGTTTACTGTGAACTTTGGAGCTGGGACGTAGAAGAAGCGGATATTCGTGAATTCAATCCAGACGGCATCATCCTATCTGGTGGTCCTGAAAGTGTAACGGAGGAGAACTCTCCACGTGCACCTCAGTACGTATTTGATTCAGGTGTTCCTGTCTTCGGTATCTGCTACGGCATGCAAACTATGGCTGAGCAACTTGGCGGTAAAGTAGCAACGTCTACTGAGCGCGAGTTCGGCTACGCTGCTGTACAAGTTACTGGTGAATCTGCACTTTTCGCTGACCTTGAGTCTACTCAAGATGTTTGGATGAGCCACGGCGACAAAGTGGTTGAGATCCCTGCTGATTTCACAAAGATCGCTGAAACAGACACTTGCCCATACGCTGCAATGGCAAACGAAGAGAAGAAGTACTACGGCGTACAATTCCACCCAGAAGTAACACACACTAAGAACGGCCTAAAAATGCTTGAGAACTTCGTTCTTAACGCATGTGGTTGTGAAGGTCTGTGGACTTCAGCTTCAATCATTGAAGATGCAGTTGCACGTATTAAAGAGCAAGTAGGTGACGATGAAGTTATCCTTGGTCTTTCTGGTGGTGTTGATTCATCTGTAGTTGCGATGCTTGCTCACCGCGCTATTGGCGACAAACTAACATGTGTATTTGTAGATAACGGCCTTCTTCGTTTAAACGAAGGTGAGCAGGTTATGGAGATGTTCGGCAACAAATTTGGCCTAAACATCATTAAAGTAGATGCTGAGCAACGTTTCCTTGACGCACTTGAAGGCGAAGCTGAACCAGAAGCTAAGCGTAAGATCATCGGTCACGTATTCGTAGATATCTTCGATGAAGAGTCTAAGAAACTGAAGAATGCTAAATGGCTTGCTCAGGGTACTATCTACCCAGATGTAATCGAGTCTGCAGCATCTAAGACAGGTAAAGCACACGTAATCAAATCTCACCACAACGTTGGTGGTCTTCCTGATGATATGGAAATGGGCCTTGTTGAGCCTCTACGTGAGTTATTCAAAGATGAAGTACGTAAGATCGGTCTAGAGCTTGGTCTTCCATACAACATGCTTTACCGCCACCCGTTCCCGGGTCCAGGTCTAGGTGTTCGTGTACTTGGCGAAGTGAAGAAAGAGTACTGTGATTTACTGCGTCGTGCTGATGCTATCTTCATTGAAGAGCTTCACGCTGCTGATCTTTACCACAAAGTATCTCAAGCATTCACGGTATTCCTACCAGTGCGTTCAGTTGGCGTAATGGGCGATGGCCGTAAGTACGATTGGGTTGTATCTCTACGTGCCGTAGAAACTATCGACTTCATGACTGCTCACTGGGCACACCTACCATACGACTTCCTAGGTAAGGTATCTAACCGTATTATCAACGAAGTTAACGGCATTTCACGTGTTGTTTACGATATTTCTGGTAAGCCACCAGCAACTATCGAGTGGGAATAATCTCTTAGAGATTTAACCAGTTTTGATTAAGATCTTAAGCCTCGAACTTTGTTCGAGGCTTTTTCTTTTTATTTAGGAGATTAAGGACTTACATCTACAACGAGAAACCAAATCCGTTGGAAGTTAGATATCACCTCAAGAAACAATGAGACGTTTTGTTGTGTTGAAGGATACATAAAAGTGTCACTCGCACTTTTTATAAATTCACATGGTAACGACTGGCTCATTTCCCATGCGCCGCATACTCTTTGATGGACTTATTAAGGACAGATAAGAGAATCCATCATGTTAAAAATCAAATATTTGGCGACAGTAGTTGGCTGCACTTTAGCTGCACACAGTTACGCGTCTTTGAACATTCAACCTGATCCGCAAAACCCGAATGGCTACCTTGTTGAAAAGTCGGCATTACAAGCTGCTGAACAAGCGAAAACATCCGATCCAATGTATGCGATCTGGTCACAAGCATTACAAACTCGTCCCAATAGTATTGTTGAAGCGATTGAGCCGGGTTTAGCCTCGAATCCTGAAAACGTGAAACGAGTCGAGCGTGTATTCCCTCAATCTGAATGGGACTTCCTCACTCAGATGGCAGCACCAGAGTACACTTATACTCGCTTCTTACGCGCGATTGGAAAATTCCCAGCCTTCTGTGGAGAGTACACTGATGGTCGAGATTCAGACGCCATCTGTAAAAAATCCATCATCACGGCCTTTGCTCATTTCGCTCAAGAAACAGGTGGGCACATCGCAATAGATAACACCTCTGATAACCCATTTGCTCTAGAAGAGTGGCAGCAAGCGCTGGTGCATGTTCGTGAAATGGGTTGGTCTGAAGGCCAAGAGGGTTACACCACCGGTTGTGGCCAGAACGATTGGCAGAATGCACGATGGCCATGTGCGGCAGGTCAGGGTTACTTTGGACGTGGTGCTAAACAGCTTTCTTACCATTTTAACTACGGTGCGTTCTCGGAAGTTATGTTCGATGGTGATGCGACGGTTCTATTGAATAACCCAGGTTTGGTTGCTGATTCATGGTTGAACTTGGCTTCTGCTATCTGGTTCTTCCTTACACCTCAAGCTCCTAAACCTGCCATGCTGCACGTTATTGACCGCACTTGGACACCCTCTCAGCGTGAGTTGGATGCGGGAATTGGCTATGGGTTTGGTACCACAATCAACGTAATTAATGGTGGTATCGAGTGTGGTGAGCAGAACAAAGACAAAGGCCAGCCGGTTAACCGAATTCGTTATTGGGAAGGATTAGCTGCGCACTATCAAATTCCGGTAGAAGCGGATGAAGCCAATACATGCTGGCAGCAAACGCCTTATGGAAGCTTGAACTTGAATGGTGCGACTGATGTGTTGTACACCAACTGGGATGGTAACTGGAAATACTACGCAGACCGCCCAGAAGGATATTCATTTGAGTGTGAGCTTGTTGGTTTCCAAACCGCTTATTCAGCATTGGTGGCCGGAGATTACGAGAAGTGTGTGACCAATTTTTATGGATCACATGCGAGCTGGCCTGAAGTGAAAGTGGTCGATAAGCTTGATCCGGTTGACACTGGTACTAACCCCGGAGGTAACGGTTGGAGTGCGAGTAAAGTTTACAATGCTGGCGACCAAGTCACTCACAACGGTGCGACTTACCAAGCTAAATGGTGGACTCAAGGGGATGATCCTGCCAATGGCGGCCCTTGGAAATTTGTAGCGGGTGAACCAACACCACCCGTAGTGACAGATCCATCGCCAGTTGTCCCTGCACCTGTCGATCCTGCTCCGGTAGACCCAACACCGGTTGAACCACCTGTGACTGAGCCGCCTGTCGTTGTTGATCCATCGGTGTTTATCACATGGCAAGCGGGTGTTAGCCAAGTGAGCAATGGCGACAAGGTGACACATAATGGCAAGTGCTTCGTGGCTAAAAACGGTCCGGGTGTCTGGGAAAGCCCTGTTCAATCGAACTGGTTCTGGGATGAAATTAGCTGTAAATAATTAAACTAAGCAAGCCTCTGTTATAAGAGGCTTGCTTGTTCAGTGACAGTTATACGACACTTCCCTTACTTTCTATTACAGTAGTGCTTTCCATTTATCGATAAACTGTGTTCGTGAATAATTTGATTACAGGGCAATTAAAATGAAGTTAAAGCTATCTATTCTTGCGTTATTGGTAACTGGAGTTACTGGGTGTAACAGTACGCCGCAGTCAGGTCTCGAGCAAAGTTTGGGCTGGGGTAATTATGGCAGTTTGAGTTTTGAAACGAGCTCTGAAGGTATTGTTGCTCAGCGTTATCAAGTATTAAAAAGTCCTGTAGGCCAAATCACGTCTATAGAGGAACAAGGTAACCAAATTCATGTTATTCAAACACTTGAAGGCGCTTTAATTAAAGGTGTCGATAGTACAGGCATTATGAATTACGAAGGCTGTATGGAGTCTGTTGGGGAAGTTGATGCTGCTGTTAATGCATACCCGTCAATCGTTCAATTCTTATTAAAGCAAGCTGCGCCTCAAGGTCCTAATTCTGTATCAACATCATTACCTTTCACTGTCTCAGAGTCAGTCAATAACGCTCAAATTTACATTGGTGAAGCAACTTCTGTAGAAATTGAAGGTGAAAGCTATCCTATCGGTCCTATGATCGAACTTTCTGCGCCGTGGGGGGCATCTGGCCAAATCACATCTGTCGATGCGACAACCTTTGAATTTTCATATTTTACGACCAACGATGGCCACAAAGATACGGTTGATATCCGTGGTGCATGGAGCCAAAGTATGGGCCCAATGGATAAGTTTAACCAAGAACCTTCGGGAGAGTGGTTAGCGTGTGTAAAGCCCGAGGTTCAAGCGGTCTTGATGGAACTAAGCCCTAAACGAGTTGGCGAGATACTTGAAATCATCACGAAAGCCGAACTGGCGAACGGTGCAATCTAAGATTTCGATTTAGCGATCTATCTTTTTATGCCGTTCGGATTAAAATTTGCGTACAAATTTTATTAACTTTTTTTAAAGGCGCGCAAAATGTCAACAAAACTGGCGAACCCGGCACCACTTGGCCTAATGGGTTTCGGTATGACTACTATACTTCTTAATATCCATAACGCAGGTTTCTTTCCAATCGATTCAATGATTCTTGCTATGGGTATTTTTTACGGTGGTCTAAGCCAAGTTATCGTGGGCACAATGTGTTTCAAACGTGGTGACACGTTCGGTACAACTGCGTTTACTTCTTACGGTCTATTCTGGTTATCTTTGGTTGGTTTAATTGTAATGCCTTACATGGGCCTACCAGCAAGTCCAGCAGCGTTTATGGGTTGGTACCTACTACTATGGGGCATCTTCACTGGCTTCATGTTCATTGGTTCTCTATGCTACCCAGTAGCGAAACAAGTAGTATTCGGTTCACTTACTATTTTGTTCTTCCTACTTGCCGCTCGTGATTTCACAGGCAGCGAACTGATCGGTACTATCGCTGGTTTTGAAGGTATCTTCTGTGGTGCGTCAGCTATCTACTTTGCAATGGCACAAGTAATCAACAACGAATATGGCCGCACAGTACTGCCAATCGGTGAGAAAAAAGCGCCTCAAATGGCAACACAAGAAATCGCAGCTTAACGCTCTAGCTTGGGAACAGTTAGTTTGTTATAAGCAGTCAGTTCGTTATAAGTAATGAGCTCGTTATAAACTGCGATTTTTATGAACAAAACAAAAGGGGTTAGCCGAAATGGCTAACCCCTTTTTTATGCGTTATTAATAGCGCGAGTTAAAGCGATCTATTTGCTAAGGTAAGCTTAAGCTGAAGGTTGCTCTACAGGTTTACTGTCTGCAACTTCAGATTCAGGAGACTTACCTGTTTTACGCTTGTACTTCTCTTCCCAGTAAGTTGCCCCTTTAATGCCTAGTTTTACAGGGTTGAATGTGTACTCAGTCACACCTTGTTTCTGTTGTTCTTCGTAGTCTGCTAAAGCCTTAAGCGCAGGCTTAGACATGAAGAATATGATCAGAATACCAACGATGTTTAACCATGCCATCAAGCCAACACCCACATCACCCATTGCCCATGCAAGGTTTGCTGTTTTAACGGTGCCATAGAAAACGGCACTAATAAGAACAAGCTTAAGTACGAACATCATGCCAGGGATCTTGATGGTACGACGTAGGTAAGCAATATTCGTTTCTGCGATGTAGTAGTAAGCAAGAATCGTTGTAAATGCGAAGAAGAACAGAGCAAATGCGATGAACGGCTTACCAATGCCTGGCAGTGCACTTTCAATAGCAAGCTGTGTAAATACGGGACCATTCGCACCGATGTTTGCTGCTAGGTTCTGAACAAGGAATACACCTTCAGCGCCGCCGTGAACGTTGTAAGCACCAGTGATGATGATCATGAACGCTGTAGCAGAACATACTAGAAGAGTATCAATGTAGATAGAGAACGCTTGAACCAAACCTTGCTGAGCTGGGTGATCAACACTTGCCGCAGCTGCCGCGTGAGGACCAGTACCTTGACCTGCTTCGTTTGAGTAAACACCACGTTTAACACCCCAACCGATTGCAGCACCAAAGCCTGCCATAGGAGTGAATGCATCACCCAGAATCATTCCGAAAACAACAGGAACTTGGCTGATGTTTAGTAGGATGATAACGAATGCGATGATGATGTAAGCCAACGCCATGAATGGAACGACAATTTGTGTGAAGTTCGCGATACGTTTAACACCACCAAAGATGATGAAAGCAAGGATGATAGCAACAACAGTACCAGTGAAAATTTTAGCGAAACTGAATGTACCGATAGCTGTTTCAATCATATCACCTGAGCCAAATGCAGCTTCTACAGCATTACCTATACTGTTTGACTGAACACCTGGAAGCAAAATACCACATGCAAAAATAGTCGCGATAGCGAAGATCCATGCGTACCACTTCTGACCCATTGCTTTTTCAATGTAGTAAGCCGGACCACCACGGAACTGGCCTTCATCTTCTTCTTTATAGATTTGCGCCAGCGTAGATTCTGCGTAAGCAGTCGCCGCACCAAAGAAAGCTACCACCCACATCCAGAATACTGCACCTGGGCCACCGAAACCGATAGCGGCAGCAACACCTGCAATGTTACCTGTACCTACACGGCCAGACAGCGAAACGGCAAGAGCTTGGAAAGACGAGATGCCTTTTGATGAGCTTTTACCCGAAAGTAGCAAGCGCCACATTTCAAAGAAGTGACGGATTTGAACAAATCGAGTCATGATGGAGTAGAACAAACCTGCACCTAAACATAGGTAGATAAGTACTGGGCTCCAGATTATTCCATTCAAAAAATCAACGAACGACTGCATGAGTATTTTCCCTGTTAGTTTTGCTTATGATTGTTTTTCGAACAACACAATACTTCACTTGTAACCCGAGTGTTAAATTATTTAACTGCGCATTGGGATTACTGTGACATAAAGCAAGTTATAGAGGGTGTTTGTTAATGCTTAGTGCTAATTCGATAATCGTTCCATTTAACTTGTTATGCAACAGATTGTTGTGGCTGGTGTTTTGAAAAGTGAATAAATAGTGATTAATACAAAAGGGTGGGGAGGTGCGCAGAAGAAGGGTAGGTGTGCACAAGAGACGAAATTGCGTAAAACAGCGGTTAAAGCCACTTAGCATGAACGGCTGATATATGAGTGGTGAGATGGATTTGATTGGAATATATCACCTGCATCGAGTGATCTCGCAGGTCTAAGAGACTGTGTTTTTTGAAGGTTCGATAGTTGAGGACTTCATGTTTACTGAGGGAAAGTGGCTAGTTTAATGCGTGTTTCAAACAACCACAAACCCTCGCACCTTTAGTTCTTGAGCGAATTCAGACTGAGTATTTGGCTCACCGTGAATCAAATGCACCTCTTTCGGTGGAGTCGCGATGCCCTCTATAAATCGATTGAGATCCTCTTTATCGGCATGAGCAGAATAGCCAGACATGCCATGAATTTGAGCATTAACCTCAACGTCTTTGTTATCAATAGAAACCTGCATTTCGCCTTGTTGCAGCTCTCGCCCGAGCGTTCCGTGTGCTTGATAGCCCGCTAAAATCACATCCGTCCGTTGATCGGGAAGCAAAGCGGATAAGTAGTTCATTATCCTGCCGCCCTGACACATCCCAGAAGCTGCAACCACAATCGCGGGTTCACCTGTCGACTTGAGGCGGTTCACGATTTTCTTGTGCATTCTATGTCCATCAACCGTAATGCACTGCTCAAAAGCGAGTGGGTGACGTTTCAGTTCAAGACGCTGCTTTGCTTCTTGCCCCCATAAATCTTTAAAGCGTCGGTAGGATCGCGTCACCTTTTCTGCCATAGGCGAATCGAGGATGATAGGAATATCGCTGCTGAGTTGATGCTCAAAAATTAGGTGTTCGATATCAAATAGTAGTTCCTGTGTTCGACCGATGCTAAAAGCCGGAATTAGAATAACGCCGCCATCGAGTAACGAACGATCAATGATTGATTTGAGGCGTTCAGAGCGTGAAGCAATATCGTCGTGCGTGCTAGTGCCGTAAGTCGACTCAATAAACAGATAGTCGGCTTGTTGTGGTGGTTTAGGATCCGGCAGCAGTGGCGTGTTACTAGGGCCCAAGTCACCTGAAAAGACCACTACCTCTTGGTTGGGTAACTTAATCTCTATATAGGCCGAACCTAAGATATGCCCTGCAGGTTGAAAACGGGCATACAGAGTATTTGGCCTATGATGATCCTTTCCGTTGTTTTGTTGTGTGGACGTGATGGGAAACCAATCCCCGTAAGGCTTGGGAGCAATCAACGAATGAATTTTTTTTAGGATGAGTTTAGATTGTTTATGACTGAGCCCTTGCAGTTTTAGGCCGTCTTCAATCATTAAAGGAGCGAGTTCAGCCGTCGCCTGAGTGCAATAAATCGGTTGGTTAAAGCCACTGGCGAGTAACCAAGGTAATCGACCAATATGATCAATGTGAGTATGAGTCAGCAGCAGAGCGTTAAGGTGGGACGTTTCAAATTCAATATCAAGAGGGCGGGTGTCTTCTCCTTGAAAAAGGCCACAATCGATGAGCACCGCTTGGCCTGAATCTCTTAGTTCGTGACAAGATCCTGTGACAGTATGTTTTCCGCCATGGTGAATCACTTCCATCGTTTACTCCCATTGCTTTTTAAAGCCATTAACGCCTGCTTTAATTTTGCGGATAAGCGCCAGCATGTAAAACAAGAACAATGAGAGTTGCGATCGTTGAGTGTCTTTTAAAGTAATTGAGCGATGACTCAGTGTATTCGTTGCGAGTTAGCTCGTAGAAGAACCGTCTGAATCCAGCTCTGGATTTTGTTGAGCCTCTATACGAGCCACTTCGTCATCAAGCTCTGCTATTTTTTCTGCCATGATTGCGTGACAGCGATTGGCCAGTTCTCTTGCGTCGCTGAGCTTGTATCCGGATACATCTATAGGTTCAAGCATCTCGGTGATCACAATGCCATTATTAACTCGGTTGAGGTCAATCTTATTGTGTGTGGTGCTGGTACACATCGGGGTGATAGGCACGCCAGCTTCAATCGCCATTCGAAAAGCGCCCGTTTTGAATGGCAGTAGTCCACGCCCTTTACTGCGCGTTCCTTCAGGGTAAACCCAAACAGACAGATCTCGCTGATGAATGGCTTCCGCCACTTGCTTGATGGTATCGCGTGCTTTGGACTTATCTTCGCGGTTAATCATGATGTTACCTGTGATCCAATACAGCAGCCCAAAGAAAGGCACATACAACAAATCGCGCTTGCCTAAAGAAACGGTACGAGGCCTTAGCATTCCTGGGTCAGTCACAAAGTCTAATATGCTTTGGTGGTTAGAGATGTAGACGCTTTTTTCTGACGTTGGCGCATTGTCTAGGCCGCGCTGCACCAGTTTTACACCGACGATCTTTTGTAGCTGGTTGAACCAACGACAGAAAACGTACACATGCTTGGGGTTCTTGGGGCTAAACAAGCAGTAAACCAAAGCACAGAGGGTGGTGAAAATAATAAACACCGTCGCCAAAATAATACGAAGAACAGCAAGCACAATTCACTCCTTATTCACCGCAAGATTGCAGTGATTAAATAGTTTTAGATGCTTGAAGTTTTCACTCTATTTAACCGAATTGCAACAATTAACTGTTATAGGGTTCTGTTTTTAGATCTTTATATAAAACAAGGACTAACAATGGGTGTTTGACGCAGTTATCGAGCTTACACGTGTTCACCAGTAGGTAGGCATGTTCACCAATACTGTTTATTTGGATCCGACTTTTCTACCCATTCAGGATCTTGGCGTGATTCTAAATAGAGCTGTAGGCCGTTATAAGACATGAAAGCAGCAGGGCCACCAAGATGTTCGAAATAGTCAAAATAATCATCTTCGAGTGCGCAAAGGTGAGCTAAATCTATAACGTTATTCATCATTGCCCATTGAATAGCGAAAACCGGAGCCGTCGAACCTGAAATGCTGACCTCTTCGACATTTGGGTTGAACAGTGAATTGGCTTGCTCAAGCTGTATCTCTTCTTGTTCAGACTCTTGCTGTAACACCTCTTCGATGATCTCTGAACGTTTGGTATTAGAGACATTCTTGTTCAGCTTGGCGATTCGAAGTGCGTAGCTAAAACGGTCTGTTGAAACAATGTCGACAAGCTGCGACAACAGCTCTTTGTCTACGCCCGCAGCCTTGGTGAAATAGTCGATACATGAATTGATTGATGCGTAACGAGTACCGTCAAACTCAAAGCCACTGGTTTCGTCGTATACCTCAAGTGGGATGTCATCAACCGACAAAGGCCAGCCTCTATAATCGACTCGTTGTTTGGCTATTTGATACATTTTCCAAGCACTACGGCCAAACCCGCCAAGCGTCGAGCCTGAAAAATCAGAATCAATAAGCTCTTGTTCCGTCCAGTTTTCACCGATGCCTAGGTGCTTTGCGTACTTATCGATGAGTGCGTGTTTTATCTGATCGCGCACCGCCCAAATTGAAGTCAGACTCTTGGAATAGTTAATTCTCGCACACTCCTTGCAAGCCGGCAGTGCTATCGGTGAATAGTCTATCTTGGCAATAGCTTGTGCAGTCTTAGGGAATTCAACAACATCATTGGAAGGTTCACCACAAAACCAACAGGTGTGGCGCAGGTTGAACGGGGTATCTATGTGTGAGTATGTGGTCATTAGTCTTTATCAGCTAGGTACTTGAGGCGAGTTAATCATCTTCAAACAATTATCTCTGTTCGCACGTCAGCTTGCACCTTGTTTGTTTTTGTTTTGCTGACGAAACTGATTCGTGATGTGACTCGCCTGACGATCTCATTAGGTGGATATTGATATAAAACAGTCACTAACGATAAATATTGATTGGTGTGGCTGAACTTACATGACTTGCTAGCAATCGCCTAAGCTCCCCATTACTATTGAGATAGACTCCTAACCCCAATAGCGCATATGTCCTCATCGATTCCTTTTTACGATAAAAATGCTCACACACTTTGTGAACAGTACAACTCAGTGACGTTCGAGACGGTACATAAAAGCTGGCAAGCTTATTGGCCTTTAGAGGGCGATAAAGTACTAGATGTTGGTGCAGGAAGTGGTCGTGATGCGCTATGGATGCACAAAGCCGGAGCTGATGTTATTGCGATAGAACCAAGTGCTTCATTACGCGAACAAGGCTCGAAATATACAAGCCCAAGTGTTAGCTGGATTGATGATTCACTTCCCTCGCTTAGCCGCACTGAAAACCTCGGAATACGTTTTGATTTGATATTGGTGAGCGCGGTTTGGATGCATCTTGCTCCGTCTCATCGAGAGCGTGCATTTAGAAAGTTGTCTAACTTGCTGGCTCCAAATGGCAAGTTGGTGATTACTTTGCGTCATGGGGAGTTTAAAGACAGTCGACAAGGCTATGAAGTCTCAGTTGAAGAGCTCGAGCGTTTATCAAAAAACAGCGCCTTGTTGGTTCGTCATGTTGATGATAGCCAAGATACATTGAACCGCAGTGAAGTGTGGTGGCAAACCGTGGTGATGACATTACCAGATGATGGCTCCGGCGACTTGAACAAGGTGCGCCACATTATTGTGAATGACAACAAGTCGGCCACATACAAGCTGGCCTTATTAAGAACTTTACTGAGAATTGCGGATGCTCATTCAGGCGCTGTGATTGATCGAACGGATGGGAAAATTTCTCTACCAGTGGGCTTAGTTGCTCTGTATTGGGTAAGGCAGTTTAAGCGTTTGATTGATATCGATATAGAAGGCGCTGGGATTCAGCAAAATAGCAACACGAGTAAAGGCCTCGGATTTGTAAAAGAGGATGGTTGGAATAAACTCAAACACCTCAGTGCTGATGATCTAGCGATAGGCACTATGTTTCTCGGCGATGAAGTCAAGGCACTACAGAAGCTGTTTTCACAAACGATCAGCACCATTAAATCAGGGCCTGTGACTTTTATTTATCAAGGCTCGAAAGACAACCGACTATTCGATATATACCCACCTCAGAAACGACGGAAGAGCCGAGAATCACTGGTCATTGATAGTGAGTTCTTAGAAAGCTTTGGCTATTTCACTCTCGATGAAAGCCTGTGGGAGTGCTTTAGAATCTACCACTCTTGGATTGAACCGCTGGTGGTGAATCAATGGGTCATGGAGATGCAGCGTTTCGAGTTGAACCGACAGCGAAGTATCTCACTACAGACGTATCACGACTGCTTGGTATGGATCGATCAAAACCACGATACTCGCGATGTGCGTAAACGTGTCGAACAACTTAGATCTGAACGTGCCGATATTGTCAGTGTCTGGAGTGGAAAATCATTAAAAAATGAGTATCACGTTGATCACTGCTTGCCTTTTGCTTATTGGCCGAATAACGACAAGTGGAACCTCTTTCCGACCACAAGCAAAGAGAACCTAAGCAAAAGTGACAAAGTTCCTACGGCTGAAAAACTTCGAGCGTCTAAGTTTCGTATTCTCGAATGGTGGCAATTGGCGTGGAGCGATTCGGCTCATTTTGAACAACAATTCTTTTCTGAAGCAGCACTTTCTTTACCCAATATTCCACCACAGTGTCGAGACTTCGAAGAGGTGTTCGATGCAATGGGTTTACAGGTACGTGGCGTGAAAAGCAGACTGTTAATTAATGAGTGGCACTGATCATTAAGTGGCTAGTTATCCCAAATCGCCCTCAACAAACTAATCATCGAGAGCACAATGAAATACATCGGAATTGATGGCTGCAAGGCCGGTTGGATCGCTTGGATTATCTCTGATAACGCGGTACCTACGTTCAAAGTGGTAAACACGCTCGATGAGTTGCTTGATTATCTTACAGGTTCGACGACGTTAATCGATATGCCTATTGGCTTTAGCGACTCGCTCACGCCAGACCGATTATGCGATAAAGCGGCAAGGCGTTTTCTCACCAGTAAGCGTGGCTCTTCCGTTTTTCCTGTTCCGTGCCGAGAGGCGGTTTACCAAACCAATTACATTGCGGGATGTAATGCCAATGTGGAGCAGCTTGATAAGAAGTTTTCTAAACAGACTTGGGGAATTGTGCCCAAGATTCGCGAGCTTGATGAGCTCATTGAAACTCATCCCAATCTTTCTATCAGGGAATCACATCCTGAAGTTGTGTTTGCAGCATTGAAAGACGAACCGCTGACGTTTTCCAAACGAACACAAGAAGGCAAAGAGGAACGACTTTCTATTATTCAGCAACTTGCTCCTCAATGGTGTGACGGCTTGTCGTTGGCCATTTCAAATACCAAGCGTAAAGACGTCGCGATAGATGATATTTACGATGCTTTTGTACTTATGTTGGTTGCCTATTACGCTCCGCAGTTATCGACCTTACCTGAACTTTCTGATGTTGGTGGAGAAGCGGATGTCGACCAGAACGGACGAGTTAGAGAGATTGTCTATTGGAATAAAGCGCGCTAACAAATCGTGCGCTCAACTTGGCTTAATATGCTATTTTCCAACTTCTGCTACTTTCCACTCTTATTATTTTGAGTCTTTGATATGAAACGTTTTATTGTCGGCTGTCTGGTCACTGTGCTCAGTGCTGCTAGTTATGCCCAAGTTGCTCCTATATCTCAATGGCAATGTGACATGATGAAAAAGAACAACGTCTTGAGTAGTGGTGCACCCGTCGGTTGTGAGCGACTATCCAAAGTAGATTTCGATTTCATTAACTTCAAAGGGGAAAAGCAACAGGGCAATATGATTGTTCTTGATGTAATTGCACCTTCAGTTGAGCGAATCTTTTCAGAGTTAAAACAGCGTAATTTTCCGCTACATTCTGCTCGACTTATGCGTGAATTTAACGGTGATGACAGCGCCTCAATGGATGCGAACAACAGCAGTGCCTTTAACGCTCGGCCTATCACTGGTGGAGGTGGATGGTCGAAACATGCCTATGGTGTGGCAATCGACATCAACCCGGTTCAAAACCCTTTCTTAGAGTTCGATAGCAACGGACGAATCACGGTAAAGCCTTCACAATCTGCGACTCGCTATGTGAATCGTACTCGTTTTCGCGCGCGTGATGAAATTGAACGTAGTGGCATGGCAGAAGATGTAGTTGAGCTTTTTGCCCATCATGGCTTTATGATCTGGGGAGGGGATTGGAATAGCCCAATTGATACTCAGCACTTTGAGGTCGGCTCAAGAAAGTTCGTTAACCAACTGCTCTCTAAAGCACAACCTGAAGCCAAAGTGTTATTTGAGCGCTACGTCGAATCTTATCGTCAATGTTTTGAACAGAATAAAGGCGAGGGAGCAGAAAAAGCTCGAGCTATCTGTGCAAAGAAAACAGTCGGCACTTTTTAGTGCTATGTTTATCTAGAACCGTTTGTGTTTTAGCAAGTTAAACTCGCTTCAGGTGTGTTTTGAATCGCTAAGGTCAGCGCTTGTCGTTGGCCTTTTTGGTATTCATTTTTTCAATAGAACACCACATATTGAAAAGGTTATCGGGTATCCAATGGTCAATAATCGATAAGCGAATGCTGCGCAAAGTCATCGGTTTGTCATCGAAAAACTCATAGCGTTAACGTTATGTGAGAACCATTGCTGGTGGGGGAACTATTTGCCGAATCGCCAGTATTATTAGTGAACTGATCACAACGGACCAACTAATGAAAAAGATACCTTTGGCTCTAACTCTTTTAAGCACTCTACTTTTTACACAATATTCTTTGGCTACAGACACTTCACCCACCACTCAAAACCCGACTTACGAACTCGATGGTAAGTCGGTATTAGGTCGTACAGAGAATGTATACCTATCTAGCGTTCAAGGGCTAAAAGACGTTCCTTTCATTGGTAAAATCGATACCGGTGCGGAAACCACTTCTATGCATGCGGAAGACATTCATGTGAAGAGCTCTAATCCCGATTACCAAAATCTCAAAGACAAAGAGTTGATGGCGGCGTTAACCGAAGACCTGTTGAACAATTCCGATGTTGATTACGATGATTGGGATGGCAGCGCCTTTGCGAAATATGAAGCTGTGGTCTCTTTCAAGGTTCAAAACCCACGTACGGGTGACATGGTATTAATCGAAGCACCTTTAGAGCGTGTCAGCATAATACGCAGTCGCACCAGCAGCACGCCTTTGCTTCGCCCTACCGTCAAAATGTCGCTCACCATTGCGGATCAAGAGTTAAAAACAGACGTTAACCTGACGGACAGAAGTCACTTCTCTGCGCCAGTGCTGATCGGCAAAACCTTCCTTGCGGATAACGCCTTAGTGTTTGCTGGTTACGACTATTTGCAGGAGCAGGAAAACGCGACGGTTGTTGGCCGTAAAGAGGTGATGTCTATCTCGGGAATGGCGATGAATGCGACCTTCTCATTAAAAAATCGCTACAGCATTCTTCATGCGAAAGACATCGATGTAGATAAGAAGAACAGTGAAGTGACGTTTGATATGTTCGACAACGATGGTAAGCAGAAAGAGATGACACTGCCATTAGTTCGTATGTTAAGTGTAGGTGGTAAAAAAAGACCTTTGGTATATGTACCAGTCCAACTCGATGAAAACACAACCAAAGACGTTCTGGTGTACCTACGTGACCGCTCAAGTAGCGTGTCACAGTTGAGATTTGGTACAAGCACCGCAAGCGAACTTTTCATGATTGATACCAACGCTGAAAATATTCTTTCTGAAGGATCTGAGAATTTCAGCGAGGTCGCGAAAAAGACTGAGCCACTGATTATCTCACCGGAAGAAGATATCACATTAGATGGTTTTCCTATGAAGGCTGTTGCTTCATTTACTGTCAACACGCCTTTGCTGAAGGTCGACAGTTTTGAAATGACAGGTAAAGGCAAAGAGGCTTCTGTTGAATTTTATCTTACAGATGTAAATGGTGAGAAGCAGAAGATAACAAAGCCAATTATTAAGAAGCTTAAGGTCGGTGATGATACTCGTCCGGTTGTAAGTGGTGAGTTTTTGGGCGCTGGTAAAGTTCGCCAACAAGAGTTTGCTATCGACGTGCTTAGCAGCAATGAAAAAGAAGCGTACTTTATTTTAGGTAAGAAGATGGCGAAAGATGGGATATATGTGAATACTCGATCTGATTATCTTTTGAAATCGGAGCCTTTGTTTAAAGTAGGGCATATAGAAGTTGTTGAAGTCAACGGCATGACGTTCCCGGCCAAGTTAGACACAGGTGCTGATGTAAGCTCAATGAACGCAGTCAACATCAAACGGTTTAAGAAAGACGGCCAAGACATGGTGAGCTTTACCTATCAAAACAACCAAGGCGATAAGCAAGATTTCACCAAGCCAGTGATTGATGTAATGCGTATTAAAGCCAAGAAAGGCGAGAAGGTGAACATTCGTCCTGTCGTTGAAATGAAGGTTAAGTTGGGTGATCTAGAGAAAGAGGTGAGAGTAAACCTTCAAGATCGCTCTCGCTTTGAATACAGCATGATCCTAGGTAAGAACTTCTTGAAGCACGGCGCAGTAGTCAGTAGCGATGAAGATTACTTACTGGGTGAGATGGAGTAACACCTAAACTTATCTAAGTTCGTAACAGAACAGCTCTAAACGGCCACACATTTCAGCAATGGGATGTGTGGCTTTTTATTAAGTGTATGATTTGTTTGTTGATGTACTAATGATAAGCCATTGTTAGTACAGAAAGTTGTCATGTTATGGCACGTAAAATAAAGATAAAAAAAGGGCCAACTCTTTCCAAACGGTTGGTGGAGTTGGTGATTTTTGCTAAGTTATTGATTTATTAGGGTTTTATCTTTTTGTTATAATGGTTGTGTATCACAAAACAATACGTTCTGTGTATACACTTTCCTTTAAGATATGCTTTGAAATTTAGCAATAAAAAAGCACCACTACTGAGCAATGGTGCTTTGATTACACAAGTGTAATTATATCACTGGGTCATTAACGGCCATACCAACTGGAACATTTTGGATAGGAGCTTCGACCAAATACCAATGATGACAAGACTCGTTAGGAGCAACACCAACTGGTTCTTGACGAACAATCATCAGGCCTTTGTTCATGATCTTCTTGTTAATATCATCAACTAAGCTTGGAACGTTACTGCAATCTCGTGCGAGAGAACGTACTTCGTTTGTTTTAATGCCAGGATTCTTAGCTATAGTTGCGAGTACGAGAGCGGTCTTAGCAGGTAAGCCTTGATGCTTACGCCAAAAAAGTGAGTAATCGCGGATAGTAGCGTCAGATAGGTGCGCTAAAGGAAGACCAAGACGAGAAATACTTGGCATTTTAACTGTAGTGTCTTGTAGCGTAGGTGCTACACCCCATGTCTTTTCGTTAAACATAACGAATTACCTCTTAGGTTTCACATTATCGAATGTCGATATAAGAATCACCAAATACCGAACTGCTTTATGTTCATATTCTAGGATTATCAGTCCCTATGAACCAGATACCTTATAGCAACAATCACGAGGCTTGGATATCTATACAGGTATGTTATCGACTAAGTTATTGATTGTCAAACCCTCAAACGCAAAAAGCCCGCCAAAGAGGTTATGGCAGGCTGTTTTGCTTATTTATCGTCGGTTATTCGATAGGCTAACCGACACTTTTGTTTGTCGCCTTTTTAAATGGGGTGATAAGTCCCAGCGACACAATCGTAGGTAAGGGTGATAAGTCCCGACCTTATTACCACTACAATTAAGAATAGTCTGTTCAGACAGACTTGCTTAACCGTAGTGACGGTAATTCTTTATGTAAGGTGTATTATTTGTGAGTCCGATATCCTTTCGGTAACGAGGTAATTATCTCTGTATAATGCGTAGTTTTGTGTACGCTGTTGTTATTCTTAAGCTGTAACGCCCTGTTAAGGTGTGAGCAACGCAGGTCTTAAAATAAACCGTTGCAATACAAACATCATGTTTACTCACTCACAAACCAGAATTGCCAAGCGTTGGGAGTCACTCTTGATTCCTTTGTTATGGCTGACTATAAGTCTGGCTAATCTTCAGGTCAAGCCCCTCAACTTCGGGCGGGCATACTACTCATATTTTCAGCGATGTCAAATAAAATCACGCCCCAAAGTGTCTTTACTGAGCCTGTATGGTGTCACCAGTGACGTTTTTAAGCACTTTCACTCCATGACCTCAAAGCAAGCAAAAAACGCTTGTATCGCGTTACATGGCGTATTACGCCATTTAGAAAAAAATCAAATTATTTTGCTTTTTCTAAATAAAATGTGATTTAGAGCCGCTTTTTATTGCTTCAACTTAAATCAATATGTCTCAATATGCGTCATCAGTGACGTGTGGTTAGTTCGAAATGATAGCAAAAATGCCCGTTAAAACACGGTATACCTAAGTTTTGCAATCAATTACAAAAGTCAACTAATCAACGGATAGCTTATTACGTTAGATTCATGGCAATAACGATAACTATAAGAGGGCAATAAATGAAAGCATTCGAGATTGAGCCAAAGCTAAAACCTGATATGTCGAGGTTCTTAATCCATATGACAGGTAAAGACGCAATCAAAAGCATCTTACAAGGAGGGACGCGCAGGGAAGTCAGGGGAGGTGATGTTTAGTTTATCTCTAAGTCTTGAAACCACTTACTTGCATTGAAACCAATTCCATCTCTTGGAACTCTTCCACCTTTGACTAGCAAGCCATCAAATAACCAATGAGCATTTCTACGAGTATCCGTTGCGTACTCAACAAAACCAAAATCAATGAGGTCTTGATGTATAGGTATGTAGCGAGCTGAATTAGAATTTTTAATCTTTTGACCATCAGCTTCATCTGTAATTTCAATACACCAGCGAGACTCTATTCGAGCTACGTTCTTTGGTTGCAGTTGTCCCAGCTCGTTAAGGCGTGCGCCTGTGTAAAGGCATAACAGTGGAAGCCAATAATAGTAGTCGTCCTGTGTCCCTTTGAGCGTTTCAAAGTGAGTGAATGTCTCGCTAGAAAAGAGGGTGGCTAAATCTGTATTTGACCAACGTTTACGTCCCTCAGAGTCCTTTCGTTTGCTGCTTGTTACAACCTTCATCTTGTAGAAGTAGTTTTTTGAGGCGTAGTCACTTTTTACCGCCCAAATTGAAGAACGTACTGCACTTTTCAACAATGCCTTTGACGGTACTGGGGCTTTGTCTTGGTAATTCTAGGTTCGCAATTTCCTGCAATGTCTTTCTCTTACACTCAGAACGATTATTCATATTCGTTGGGATCTGCATTAGTAGATTGCGAAAACACTCTGCTGCTTTCAGATTAATCTTAGAAATATCGTATGATGCACCAAAATAGCGAACTAGTAGTGTTAAGCGACGCTCTAGGTCTTCAAGTCCTTTCTGTTGTAATGACCCTTCATCACGTTTTGATTGTAAGTATTCATCTACAACATTTTTTAGCTTAACCGTTTTGGTTACTGTTGCATGTGAGGGCATGCAACTAGCGCTGCTGGTAGCCTCAATCACTTTGGTCATAGACTCTATCTCGGCACGCGCATCTCCATTATGGTCAACTTCCAATTGTTGTCGTTATGCCGTTGGGATAAGTGATAGTTTGTCTGATTAGTTCTAGAGGGATGTTCTGACCATTATCTGGGTTCATGATTAGGATTCGCTTATTGATGGCGTTGGTTATGCTTTCTTTACTATTAGTTATTAAAGCGATACGAACGTTTTTCAAGACTTCATCGAGAGATTCCATGATCTTTTCAGCCATTAAGATAGCGGTTGAGTGTTTTTTAGTCTTTAGCGATAGGAGAAACTCTTGGCGTATTGGCAAGGGTTTCAAATCTGAAGGGGTTCTGTAGCGGAAGTAGTAAGAATTTCCGCGTTGAGTAACGTATGTGGAGTTGGTCATTGTTTAGCAAAATGTGGAACAACGTCTTTTAGATACAAAAAGGGCGATAACTCAAAGAGTTACCGCCCTTTCCAAACGTTTGGTGGAGCTGGCGGGAGTTGAATGATTGTCTCATTTGTATAAAATTCAACGATTTAAAACAGGTGTTTGAATTTAGTGTTACATTGAATGTTACATGAAAATCCTACTTCAAAAGGAACTGAACCCGCGTCCGATATAACTTTTTGCTATTGCGGGCTGGTGCTATCATAGCAAAATAATCTTAAAATTATCTGCAACCGCTAGTTACCAATAGGTGATCAGTTATTGCCGAGCAATGAGTTTAGCATACTCGATGATGACGGTATTAGACCAACTTTTAGACCAAAAGGTTTGAAGACTTTATTCAATATGTCTGTTTTGTAGTTACCACGATCATTCTCTATATCAGAGAGGGTTTTTCGGGACACATCTACGAGCTTTGCGTAAACATCTTGCTTTAAACCTAGCACATTGATCCGAAGCTCTTTTAGTGCCTGACCTTGGGTTAGTTCGCCAAACAATAGTTGTTTCACTATTTGATTTACTATCCTGCTGCGATCGGCTGCTTTTGGAGGTAGAGTCTTTTTTGATGCCCTTTGAGAAGTGCGACCTCCGAGGTTAACAGTATCAGCCTTTACGTTGTCGTCACTGTTTGTATTGTGAGGGCTAAAGATCTGTTTGCGATTATGTCGGAGACGATTAACGACATCATTTATAGACTCTTTGGATGACTTGTTATTATTGCTCATAATAGCCCCCATTTTTTCAATTTTTCAGGGATATGATTTAATCCAATAGCTGGCATTTTAATGATCTGCTCTGGAACCCCACGATCGATCAGTCTTTCTTTAAGATCAAGACACTTTTCTGCGGTATCTTTAAGCTGGCTCAGTAAGAGCTCACTCGGCACAAGGTCAGACAGTGATTCTGCAATACCGATAAAATTGTAAGTGCCTCCAACTTCTAGTGGGGCTTTCCATTTTGTAGTTCTTGGAATACCTTCTGGATCGGCTTTCATTGGAGCAAAATCGTAGATTGGGGCTAACTTAATATAACCATCACCTTTTAAGAATGAGGTGTTTCTACCGTGGTTATCGCTATTGCCAAATAGGATGTTGAGTAAGTCTCTCTTTACCCACTCTACAACAAAGCTTTGAACATCAAATTTATACCCTTGATTTTGCACCATATGACTATGGGTGATTTTTTCAATTAACGTTCTAATCGTCGCTTCATGTTCTAGAGTAACGCCTGCACCTTTATTCAAAATGGAGTAAACAGATTCCATTCCGAATTTTTCAATCTGTTGCTTTTCGTTAAAACGAATATCAAATCTAGGCAACCATAAAGAAGGATAGTTTAATCCTTCTTCTAATCGCATATTTTGGATTGGTATGGTCTCAAAACCCATAGCGGTGAGTTCGTGATAATAATGGAACTCAGCTCGAAGAATATTGCAGTCAACAATGCTTCTTGAGCCTCTAGGATACTTGACTAAATAGTGTAGATCTTGGTTGGTGTTATCATCTTGATAAGGATCTATCCATATCTTACTTTGTTCTGTGATTTCTTTAGAGCAACGCAAGATTAGTTTTGGAGCTTCACCTCCTGCGCCTGTCGCACCGCCAGCCGCAGCACCTCTTTGTTGAGCATAATCTAAAAAGTCACTTGCGCGGTTTTTTACATCGTCTAGAGAAAAGTAGAGGGTATCTGACTCTTCATAGCGTTCTGGTAGAGAGTCTTTTACTCGCAAGTTGCCGATAGGCGACATTGTGCCAAACTTTAGTAAAACATAGTCTTGTTCATCAATTGAAAGATCTTCAATGTCTAGGTGTTTGACCCAATAACGTCTGCTTGCCCCACTTGGCATTATGTCATCAAGAAAAGTTAGCCATCCAGGCCGCCCCATGTCGTCAAAGAAAAAAGATACAGGCAGGTTCATTGATACGGCGTGTAGGTCATCTTTTTCATGATGTTCTAATGCGTAGTCTCCGAGATAATTGAGTTCAGTCACTCGGAAGTTGTTCTGTTCACTTTTAGGAAATGAAATGATAGCAATATCTAGCCATTCACCTTTGATAAAAGCTTGTATGTTTAACTCTTCCATTGAGGGCTCCATTCTTTTAATGAGTAGTATAATACTTATAATTCTTGGTTTTATCAATTAATGTATAAGATATTACTCATTATCGGGCAGGGAAGCTTGTGTAGGCTTCCAGTTTAGAGATCAGCTCGTTGTTTAAATTAGCATGGTAGTGCGGGGTATACAGTGTCTCGTCTTGCTGATTGAGAGTTAGTTATTTCCATATGTTTTGTGAGTGAAAATAGCCACTGTCCACGCTTTAAATAAATTTCATCGTTAATTGATTGGAAGACGTATTTGTCAATAATGATAATTGTACTACTCATTATTTTGATTTTTCTTCATTTATGAAACTTTAACTACTCATTAGTTATTTAAAGAATTCGAGCCTGAGAAACAAAAGCTGGGAGTATCAGGTTCTGTTCATTTTTTAGGTTTGCCCATAAAAAATGAACAGGGGAAGTAAATGAACACTTGATGCGTTTTTATCTCGAAGATATTTCGCTAGCGTATAGGTGGCTATGGCATTTAGGGCAGGTAGGTTGCCCTGGCAATGAAGTTTGCCATTGGCAGTTACACATGATGCATTCGAATGTAGCTGTTCTTTTGGGTATTGGTGACGGAGGAGCTGTCGGTTTGTTTCTTGGCGCAAGCCAAGGGTCGTTGTGCTGATAGGAAACATGACTTCCATGGCTAGAATGACTAGTTGCTGAGTGACGATTGATTTGATAGCTAGCGATAGTCGAGTTCAAACGTTTATATGCTGCTTTCTGCATTGAAGCCTTTCGTGGATGAAATACCCATCTCTTAGATGGCAGGTCATTTTGTAGAAAGAGCTTTAGCCTATCTAGTTGCCTAGTTCCAGCTCTATCTTCTTTGAATAAGTGGTGTGTATCATCGAGTTTAATTTCTAGCACACCACTTTGTTGGTTATCAGAGACATGAAGCTCCGCAGGGAGTGGGCGATTTGGGTGGGTAAAGTATACGACAAAAGAGAAATCTTGAACCTTACCAACAATGTCGACAACGCAATTTGAAAACGGTGCTTCCTTATGTACGTCTTCTAGTTCGATAGTTGTTTGTTTTGCTACCAGAAATTCTTCTTTGAAGTGAGTTGCTTTCGCCTGGCGAGCTACTGTGCACTTGTACTCTGGGAGATCGATCCTAATACCTGTTTCGATAACTTGCCTTGCCATCATTCTAACTGAGACAAAGAAGGAAAAGTCACACTCCTTATCGGTTTTATCTACTTTGCGAGTTGCATGGGCAAAGTGCCACTGCTTCTCTTCTCCCTGTCGGGCTATGAGTGGAGTGTGACAAGATGGACAAATACAGTCACATTTCTTTCCGCGAACTACATCAGAGACATCCACAAAGGAATGGTCTTCGTTTCTCAAGCCGAAAGGAACGTGTTGAAGTGTCATATTGCGTTATGCTGTTAATTGTTGGGACGTTGGTATCATAATAAGCTAGAAAGCTTGGTCAATATGTTAGGCAGTTAGCAATAATGCTTATGGCTTAATATGTACTGATTTGTGTTGTCGGACTTGCCGCTGGGACTAAATATGAATGAGCTTGAAAGGATTGAACAGCAGATTTTAGAGTTAAGGGCAAAGTTAAGTCACTTAGAACAGCGTCGTCAATCTTTGCTAGCTCAAAGCACTAGCTTGGTGGCGAGTGCTCCAAAGGAGTATTCGCCAGCTCAAAAGATCGCTTTATTTAAGAGCTACTTTAAAGGGAATGAAAATTGTTACGCGCATCGTTGGCAGAATAATAAAGGGAGAAGTGGTTATGCAGTTGCTTGCCATAATGAATGGCAGCAAGGGCTCTGCAACAAACCTAAAATTAAATGCTTGGAGTGTCCCAATCAGGCGTTCAAATCACTAGATGAAGAAGCGATCTACAATCATCTAGTAGGACAAGAAGTTATTGGCTTATACCCAATGCAACCAAACAACACATGTTGGTTGTTAGCAGTTGATTTCGACAAAAGCGATTGGCAATTAGCGTCAAGAGCTTATGTCGATGCATGCCAACAAAATGGAATTTATTGTCTACTAGAGCGCTCAAGGTCTGGGAATGGTGCACACGTGTGGATTTTCTTCGAGCAAGCCATAAAAGCCAAGCTAGCTCGTCAGATGGGATTTTTCCTCTTAGATGAAGCGATGAAAACTCATGGAGCTCTATCTTTTGAGTCTTACGATAGGCTTTTTCCTAACCAAGATGTTCTGCCTGTAGGGGGAATCGGTAATCTAATAGCTTTGCCACTGCAAAAGCAACCACGTTCATGTGGAAACTCTACATTTGTTGATCAGTCCTTTGTTACTTTTGTCGATCAATGGGCTGCTCTGGTTTCAACACAGCGTGTCCCATCTGTAAAAGTTGAAGCGCTTTTGAACAGTTATGAACACCAAGAGCAAACATCGGCTTATAACAGTCAGCAAGCCCCCTGGGAGCGCTCGCTACCAACTGGGAGTGCCATAGAGGATTGCCCTAAAGTGTTGCAAGTGGTCATCGCCAATAGACTCTATATCCCGTTGTCTAGTCTTCCTAACCCTTTAATCGCCCAGTTTAAAAAAGTCGCATCTTTCTCAAATCCAAAGTTCTTTAAAGCCCAAGGATTGCGCTTATCTACAAATGGCATTGCTCGGTTCATTTGTTTAGCGGAGATAGACAGCGGCTATTTGAGTTTGCCAAGAGGGTGTTTGGATGATTTGAAGGATATCTGTTCTTCTCATGGTATTTCGTTACAGGTAGAAGACAAAAGGATTGCAGGGCGGTTATTAGGAACTATTAAATTTGTCGGTTCCCTGCGTTCGGCGCAACGTAAAGCTGTCGATAAACTTCTTAAGTATGATAATGGCGTGCTTCATGCGCCTACAGCATTCGGCAAAACGATTACTGCCATTGGCCTCATATGTCAAAGAAAAGTTAATACGTTAGTGCTAGTTCACAACAAACAGCTCGTAGACCAATGGCAAGAGAGACTGAAGGTTTTTGCTCAGGGAGTTGAGGTTGGAGTGTGGACTGGAAGCAAGAAAAAGCCAACAGGGCAGATCGATATTGCGACGTATCAAAGTTTGTTCAACAGGAGTAATAATAGTGTCAATGGGCTGGTTCAGGACTATGGTCAAGTCATAGTCGATGAATGCCATCATCTGTCAGCACCTCAATTTGAACGAGTTTTATCTGAGTCGCATGCCAAATTTATTGTTGGGATAAGTGCCACCTTAGAGAGGCGAGATGGACATCAACCGATTATCTTCATGCAAGCGGGTAGGGTCAGGCATAGCATCAAGTCTGACCAAGGCTCTCGACTTGTTCAGCGATTGGAAAAGAAAGCTTTACTATTTGAAGTGCCGCTAAGTTTGATTTCTGATGAACCCAAACCTCATATTTCCGAAGTATATCGCTGGTTGATGCTGCACTCTGAACGTAACAAGGTCATTATTGAGGACATTAAACTTGAAGTTGGTAAAGGAAGAGTCCCCATTGTATTAACAGAGCGAAGAGAGCACGCCAATATCATTTCTAAGTTGCTTGATGATACGGGGCTTAAACACCAAATGCTTGTCGGTGCAATGAAGAAGAAGCAGCAAGCGGACGTCATGGAGAAACTAGCAACCACCGAAGTACTTGTTGCTACTGGGCGGTTTATCGGGGAAGGTTTCGACTTACCTAGGCTAGATACTTTGATATTAGCACTACCAGTCTCCTGGAAAGGTTCACTTATTCAGTATGTTGGTCGAATCCAGCGTGAATTTGAAGGGAAAGATGAAGTTAAAGTTATCGACTACGTCGATTCGAGAATCCCCATGCTGTCTAGGATGTTTAAAAAAAGAGAGAAAGGTTATCGAGCGTTGGGTCTCGTGGAGGCTCCAGAAGAAGGGGAACTTATATAGTAAACCAAACCTACTCGGTTTGAATAGTTCGAGCTGTTTAGTTCCATTGACTAATGTAATATTCATTAGGTGAGAAAAAATGGCTTTTAAAAACATGGGTATATTAGTGATTCATTTGATTTCATCAAAATTCATCGCGATTTGATGAAAAGAATATCTAGTGCAAAACGCTCGATTTTTCACTGAGCATCCTCGTCGAAATCAGGAATGTCTTTAGGTAGATAATTAGGTAACTTCGCAGGATTAATAACATCAGACTTCAAACTTTCTTTATCAATCGAGTAGCTACCATCTGAACGAGATTCGTGACAAGTTTAAAAGTAGAGCGACTGCGAAAAGCGTATTAATAGGTAATTTGTATATGAATCGCCCCCTAATTGGGGGCGTTTTCGTTTGCAAAACTGGTTTAGACTTACTAAACATTAAAATTAGACCTCTAATTTTAATGTTGTTCCCAAAAAGTAGGGTATCCTACCATGGGGGTGCTTTTATCAAATTATCCTGTCTCGCAACAAGTGGTTGCGAAAATTCCTTGATGGTTCGCAACCGAAAACTAAACCTCTAGTTTTTATGTTGAGAGTATTCCTTCATGGGAGAATTTCTATCAATGTGATCTCGGTCTTGTTACAGGGGAAAGCCATACTGAGTTTCATCAATTACCCATAGATGTCCTTTAATGGATACTGAACTACAAACTCTCACTCGACGCAACTAATTAGATCTTTTAAGTAGTTTATGTAATTTTCTGGAGTTGAGTAAGTTGTTGTCAAAATCATTCTCGTGAGAATATCCGACCTGGCTTGATATCTGCCTTACACCTTCCACAATACGATCAAAATTGTCGTGAGTGTGTCCACTCACCATCGCATTCACACCGTGGGTAGATAACTCTCGGATTAGCTCATTGTCGTCAGAGCAGAAATAACATGTCAATAGGTCAACTGGAAAACCTGAGTGTTTCAATTCAAAAGATTGTGGAAAGTGAGAAACCACGATTTTGTTCTTCTTTAGCGAGGCTGACATAGATGCAACACAAGCGCTTTTAAACTCAGTATTTAACTCCCTCATCTTTGATGGCGTCAGAGTTCGATTATTCACTGTAATATACTTGAAATCATTGAGTTTCATTTGTAGGGAAAGCGTGTTGACGTCATTAAGCCCGCTAAGATTTGTCCAACCAATTCCTCCGAACACTTCAAGATCATACCTGTCAATAACGACGGATGTGTTTTCGAGGAAGTGAAGGTTGTCACTAAATTGATTCCACAGAGCTAAACAGCTCAAATAGTCATGATAATCAAAGTCCTGATGATAAAATTCATGGTTACCAGCTATAACAATAAATTCAATATGAGGACTTGATTTAGCAGCTTGCGATGCGAGCTCTGCTAATCCTACCCCATGTGTAATATCACCAGCAATTATTACTATATCAGCATCAGGGTTAACCATCTGTTTGATCGTAGTTCCGCAAAACTCTTCATGCAGATCTGATATAATCTGAAACAACGTATCCACTGGCAATCTCGTAAAAAAACTTTTATAACAGAATAATAGTTGCTCCAAACGATGTCCACCAAGCCATGTATGATTCATTGATACGTCAGATTAATTGGCGACTTAACTCTTACAGAGCACCGCTACAGCTGTGCTTTGAAAAAATCGACAGGTTCGTGAGCGAAGCTCATAGGTAAGTTCTTACCAATTCTTAGTCAATTTAAGAATTCTTAAATCGGGGTTGGAATTTTAAGAACTTCTAATGACTTCATATCTAATTAACCAATGGCTATGTATTGCATAGGCCCGCAATTACACCACTAAAACCAAAGCTGGTTTTCATGTCGAGTTCAACTATTACGTTTCCGAAAATGTAGCGATGCCCCTTACCACTCGTGGGCAGTCTGATTATCACTATCGATGCTTTGTCCCAAAACCAGAGCTGGTTTCATGGTGAGTTTGACCATGCACTTACAAAAATGTAGCAATACCACTTACCATTCATGGTCAATCTGATTGTCACCGCTATCAATGCTTTGTCCCAAAACCAGCTCTGGTTTTCATGGTGAGTTTGAACATGCGCTTACAAAAATGTAGCAATACCTCTTACCATTCATAGTCAATCTGATTATCACTATCAATGCTTTGTCCCAAAACCAGATCTGGTTTTCATGGTGAGTTTGAACATGCGCTTACAAAAATGTAGCAATACCTCTTACCATTCATAGTCAATCTGATTATCACTATCAATGCTTTGTCCCAAAACCAGATCTGGTTTTCATGGTGAGTTCGACCATGCGCTTACAAAAATGTAGCAATACCTCTTACCATTCATGGGCAATCTGATTGTCACTATCAATGCTTTGTCCCAAAACCAGATCTGGTTTTCATGGTGATCTCGACCATGCA
>NZ_JBGONU010000005.1:59859-125224 GCF_041439295.1 Vibrio sp. 1F253
GTCCCAAAACCAGATCTGGTTTTCATGGTGATCTCGACCATGCACTTACAAAAAAATGTAGCAACACCTCTTACCATTCATGGTCAACCTGATTGTCACTATCAATGCTTTGCCCCAAAACCAGAGCTGGTTTTCATGGTGAGTTCGACCATGAACTTACAAAAATGTAGCAATGCTCTTACTATTCATGGGCAATCTGATTGTTCGCGCAGAAAGATTAGAATGTAGGGTTTAGGACGTACTTACTCTACACCTGTTGCAGTTTTGCGCTCAAAACAAAGGATTCATTAGCTTTGGTTAGCCACTATGATGAGCAAGTAATCATCTAGGTCATTGGCAGGAGAGGAACGTGAACCGTTATATCTCACACGAATAGGAGACGCCACATCTTCGCGCTAGACCTCTAGCGTGAAGTTTTAACTAACAGAATAATAGGTAGGAATATTAGAACAACATTACCGCTCAAAACTACTTTGATCAGGTATGCTTCGCACTAGAGGAGTGTGAGTTGACAGTACTTTCGCACTCGTCGAGTGCGGGATGTGGGCAACTAAAATACCATCTTTGGCAGTAACAATGCCATCTCTGGCATCAGAAGTGCCATAGGTGGCAGTCTTTTGAAATGCAGAATTTTGTGGGTTTTCCGCAAAGTAGTGCTGAAAATCAATCACTCCTTATATTAGTTATATAAATTTATAATTGTTATGATAGTTATAATTGTTATATCATGTTTTTCCTCAAAATTAAACACTAGGGCGAGATTAAATATCATTAAAATAACAAAAGTCGGATTTATATACTGAATAATTTGTATTTGTCAGCCCTAACTAACGATAGAGATCCTATATCAAACTAGCATACTCTCTTTGTGCGCCGTCCATACATGCGATCGACCCTCCACACTCTATGTGTGCAAACATTAACCAATACATCTGCAAGTAAAGAAAATATAGCTCCAACCTAATCATATTCTTTGGTATCAAAAAACAACCGTTATACAACACCAGAAAAGGTGTACTTAAAGTGGCATCATAAATATACCTATTTAATTTATGATACCAATGGTATGATGATACCAGACTTTATGATGCGAGAATCAAATGACTGGAAGAATCTTCGCTTACTGTCGTGTATCAACGACGGAACAAACAACCGAAAACCAAATATTAGCTATTCGCAACGCTGGTTATAATGTGATCGACCATCGTGTAATTAGCGAAATTGTCTCTGGCAGTACGAAGGCTACAGACAGAGAACAATTCTCAAATTTAATCGAACATAAAATAGAAGCAGGTGACACCTTAGTCGTTCTAAAACTTGATCGACTTGGTAGAGATAACATCGATGTACAACAGACTATCGGTAAACTGATCCAAAAGGGAATTCGTGTCATTTGCTTAGACCTGCCTGTATCTGACCTCAGTTCACCAGAAGGGAAGCTCATGCTTCAGATGTTTTCAGCGTTTGCAGAGTTTGAAAGGAACCGTATAAAAGAACGGACACAAGAAGGGTTAGCCAGAGCTAAAGCTGAAGGAAAAAGACTAGGTAGACCCAAAGCTACTAAAACAACCAGACGAGTGCTAGAGTGCAAAGAAGCTGGAATGTCGCAGAGTAAAGCTGCTATTCATTTGAGCTTAGGAATAGCGACTATTAAACGTCACTGGAACAAGGCAACAAGTTGAGTCAGGTCTTCTTTAACCGCCTATCATGCCCAGCCGTATACGGTTGAAATTACCCGAGCTTGTAAACATGAAGTTTCTTCTGCCAAATCGACAAATGGCACCTCAGCTCTAAACAACTTCGATATGTTTTGCCGAAGGCAAGCCATCACCATGACGGCTTCTGCCAACGGATACTCTGGCTACTCAGCCATTAGTTTGTCGTACTGATGTGCGTAATACGAATCATCATTACGGCAACTATCACACTGTAAACATTCGGTGTCATCTGCCAATTCGATAGCGTCAAGTAGTTCATCACCATCTAACCCCACACAACAACCATTATGATGACCACCAGGGTCAGTTGAGCCTGTACAGTGCTGCGACAGCCATGGTAATAGAACATGCTTTCGAGCATGACTAAGACTATCAAAGCTCGTATCAATAGCTAACTGTGCAATGCCCCCCACCTTTTGCTCTTCATTGTCAAACGCACCACGCTCTAGTAGAGCAGCCAATAGTTTCTCAGTTACAGTCATAGATTAAATCTCCTTAATTTAAGTTTGGTAAACATTCAGTGATCCCTGCTCGTAAGGTTCTTAAATTGTTTAAATACGGTAGGTAATCACGGCTTTGTACCCCATGCCTTGCGATAAAATTGTGGAAATCACGTTGGCAATCTAGGTACTCGTCAAAGAACTCTCCACACTGTTCATTTTTTCTCATCGCTTGGTTGAAGCGCTTTCGAGAGTATGAATCCAGCATTTTCAGCCCAGGGTGATTAGCTTGAAATAGCTCAGAACCTTGCTCAAACCTTGCCGCAACAAGCTCCAATGCATATTGCTTATTCACATTCGCAAGGAGGCTATCAAAGTCCATCACTATTAATCTCTCACCTGAGTTAAGTGCCTTGTCGTACATAAACTCCAACGCACCACGCTTAATGTTCTTCAACGGATCTTCGTAAACAAATAGAGTGGCTTCAGCATCACTGATCAGTGCGTTCTCATAGACCAGTGGGTACTTTTCATCTGTCGTCCCCGAGTCTTCCTGATACTTACACTCAATGTTCAATGTGTTGAACAAGCGAGTTTTGGTGATCTTGTTACCTTGGAAATCCAAGGTTTCAAATGTCAGAGATATGTTCTCCGCTCTGAACTCCATCTTGGTTTTGTGCTTGGTTGAATAAGCACTGTAGATAGATGGATAAGGAATATCTTTAATCACATTTACGCCAGGGATTTGCTTAAGTACTGCAAAGATCTTTGACTCAAATGCTTCACCATTTTGTACCGCTTTTTGTCTGCTCATGATTTTTGCTCCATTCGTTTACTGCAAATAATCTTATGATCGGTTTGACATTTAGTCAACTTAAAATTTGCAGTTTTTTATTCCTGCATTTTTTCTTGACGTATTTGCTTAAAGTAACCACAATGGATGCAAGTTAAAGTTTGAGGTGTTGGAATGAGACTACGACTATCAGAGGTAGCGGATATTCATGCTGGCTACCCATTTCGCGGGTCAATCAAGCATGACCCAAATGCTTCCGTCCAAGTCGTGCAAGCAAAAGACATCAGTGATCTGGGTGAGTTGCAAAGCGCTGAGTTGGTGAGAACGGAATTAACAGGTAAGAAGCAGCCTATGTGGCTTGAACAAGGCGATGTTCTGTTCATTGCCAAGGGGATGAGAACCTATGCTGCCTACGTTCCTGAACAACTAGAAGACGTAATTAGTTCTCCTAGCCTGTTTCAGATCCGTATCAAGTCATCGCAACGTGATAAGATAAACCCAATGTTCTTAGCTTGGCAGCTCAATCAAAAGCCTGTGCAGCAGTACTTTAGAAAGAGTGCTGAAGGCAGCACACAAACAAACATTAGAAAACCAGTATTGGCCGATGTTGAGCTAGCGATACCAGAGATAGAAAAACAGAACACTATTGCCAAGCTTTATGCAGCAAGCATCAAAGAAAATGCATTGCTTTATAAGCTTATAAATAATCGTCAGCAGCAGCTTAATGCTATAGCTACTGACTTAATCCAGAATTCTGAACAATTTAAGGGCTAGGAAATCATGCCACACACTAAAATCAATCAAGATGACATCAACAAAGCGGTATGGGGAGCGTGTGACACCTTCCGAGGTACGGTTGATCCGTCTATCTACAAAGATTTCATCCTTACTACTTTGTTCCTTAAATACATCTCTGATGTTCACCAAGACAAGTACGATGAACTGAAAGAAGAGTATGGTGACATCCCTGAACTGATCTCAGAAATGATGGAAAGCCAGTCTTTCAAAATCCCTGTAGGTTCAACATTCTGGGATTTGTACGAAGCTCGTCATGAGCCTGGTAATGGTTCTCGTATCGACCAAGCTCTCCATGCTATTGAAGAAGCTAACGGCACTAAGCTAAAGAATGTCTTCCAAGACATTAGCTTCAATACCGATAAACTAGGTGACGAAAAGCAGAAAAACGACATCCTTCGCCATCTGTTGGAAGACTTTGGTAAAGAGACCCTAAACCTACGCCCAAGCCGTGTTGGTTCGCTAGATGTGATTGGTAACGCTTACGAGTACCTCATCAAACACTTCGCTGCTGGCAGCGGTAAATCTGCGGGTGAATTCTATACCCCACCAGAGGTATCTGACCTACTCTCGATTATCCTAGAACCACAACAAGGCGATAGCATCTGTGACCCTGCATGTGGCTCAGGCTCGCTACTGATGAAATGTGGTAAGCAAGTGCAGAACAACTTTGCAGGCTCTAAGCAATACGCCTTGTTTGGTCAGGAAGCGATTGGTTCAACCTGGTCACTAGCGAAGATGAACATGTTCCTACACGGTGAAGATAACCACCGTATTGAGTGGGGCGATACCATCCGTAATCCTAAGCTACAAGACAAAGAAGGCGGACTGCTGCACTTTGATGTAGTAACAGCGAACCCTCCGTTCTCTCTTGATAAATGGGGCTTTGAAGATGCAGGTAATGACCACTTTGGCCGCTTCCGCCGTGGTATTCCGCCAAAGACCAAAGGTGACTATGCGTTTATCTCACACATGATTGAGACACTAAAGCCTGCTTCTCAAGGTAAAAAAGGCGGTCGAATGGGTGTGGTTGTGCCTCATGGCGTGCTATTCCGCGCATCAAGTGAAGGTAAAATCCGTAAGCAATTAATTGATGAAAACTTGCTAGACACCGTAATCGGTCTACCTGAAAAGCTGTTTTTTGGTACAGGTATCCCTGCTGCGATTCTTATCTTCAAAAAGCAGAAAGACGACCCTTCTCATAACAATACGGTACTGTTTATTGATGCCTCTCGTGAGTTCAAATCAGGCAAGAACCAAAACCAGCTAACACCTGAAAATATTCAGAAGATTGTAGATACCTACAAAGCACGTGAAACGACCGATAAATACTCATACCTAGCGTCGCTAGAAGAGATTGCCGAGAATGATTACAACCTCAACATCCCTCGTTATGTGGATACCTTTGAGGAAGAAGAAGAGATTGATTTAGTTGCGGTGCGTAATAAGCGTTTAGATCTGCAAAATGAACTCACAGCTCTAGAAGCGGAAATGGTGGGTTACCTAGAGGAGCTGGGTTATGGAGCCTAATGGCTGGGAGATTTTACCTTTAGATCAAGTCTCACAAATTATTGATTGTAAACATCGAACTCCAAAGTATGTAGAAGAAGGAATCCCTTTGGTTTCACCTGGAACCATAAAATGGGGTGCAATTGACTTACACAGCCCAACTAAACGAGTTACAAATGAAGAATATATGTCCTTAATGGATCATTGTTCTGTTGATATTGGTGATTTGGTTCTTAGCCGAAACCAATCTGTTGGAATAGCTTCATATGTTAATTCAGATGCACCTTTTGTTTTAGGACAAGATACTGTTTTAGTAAAACCAAGAACCTGTGATTCTGATTTCCTTTTTTATAATTTACAGTCAGTTAGCACGCAGAGGGCTGTCTTTAAGTTGGCTGGCGGCTCAACTTTTTCAAGGATTAACTTAGGGGAAATTCGAAAATTAAAATCCATTTACCCCCCAATCACAGAACAACGCAAGATCGCCAAAATCCTTTCAATATGGGATAAAGCGATTACCACCACAGAAAAGCTAATTGAAACCAGCAAGCAGCAGAAAAAAGCCCTGATGCAGCAACTTTTGACGGGTAAGAAACGTTTGCGCTCTTCAACAAAAGATGGGACTGAAACGGGTAAAGCGTTTGAGGGAGAGTGGGAAGAGGTTAAGTTAAGTCATTTATTTGACCGAATGACAGAAAAAAACAAAGGGCAAAGCACTAATGTTGTAACGATCTCTGCGCAGCATGGCCTAATTAGGCAGCAAGAGTTTTTCAAAAAGTCAGTCGCGTCTGAGACACTCGATAATTACTTTATCTTGCGTAAAGGGCAGTTTGCTTATAATAAAAGTTACTCTAATGGTTACCCCATGGGGGCAATTAAGCGGCTAAATAGATATGAAGACGCTGTAGTGACGAGTCTTTATATCTGCTTCGAAATAAAGGATGAGGCCAAGACGTCAAGCTGCTTTATGGAGCAATACTTTGAATCTGGTTTGCTAAACCGTGGGTTAACAAAAGTAGCAGCAGAAGGTGGTCGAGCACATGGATTATTAAATGTGAAGCCTTCTGACTTTATGGGATTGAGTCTAATTGTCCCTACTTTTGACGAACAACAAAAAATCGCCTCAGTCCTTACAGCTGCCGACAAAGAAATTGAAGTATTCAATGCAAAACTTGCTTACCTTAAGCAAGAAAAAAAGGCGTTGATGCAGCAGTTATTGACAGGTAAGCGCCGAGTGAAAATCGATGAGGTTGAAGTCGCTTAATCGAGAGTCCTCCTCTCCATAAGAGGGGATTAGCTACTTTGATTTCGGGTAAGGGATAAATTTAACGGGTTCATAATGACATGAAATTAAAAACATTAACTTTAGAAAACTTCCGTGGCTTCAAACGTTTTGAGTGCGATTTCCAGCCTGGCATTAATGTATTGGTTGGTCTTAATGGTTACGGTAAAACCTCACTGCTAGATGCAATTTCTGTTGCTTATGGCCAGTTCCTGAGTGGTTTTGGTACAAGCACAGACCGAGCTATTCGAGACAATGATATTCACCTTGGTAAAATTGGTTCTCAAGACCAAGGTTTTACCATGGAATATCAATTCCCTGTTCAAGTTTCAGCTCAGGCATATAATAACTACGTTGATGACTTTCCTTCTGAATGGTCTCGTTCTCGTAATACGCTAAAGAGTACTGGAACTAAAGTTTCAGAGTTGATCAACGTTGCAAAGCGTTTACAAAAAATCGTACAAGATGGCGCTCACCCAACACTTCCAGTTATTGCGGTTTACGGTACTGAGCGACTATGGAATCAAAGTTTTGATCCATCAAGTGAGTCACCAAAGTTATCTAAAACAAGCCGATTAGAGGGTTATCGAGATTGGGATAAACCCGCAAGTAGCTACAAAACATTTGCTAGTTGGCTTCACCAAGAAACAATGGCAAGTTTTGAACGTGGAATGCAGCAGCAAGAGCAAAGAATGTCTGGCGGCCCTGTAAAAGGAAACATTCATGCTGACCGTTTAACTTCATTGCAGAAAGCACTCAATATTATTCTTGAGCCTTCTGGCTGGTCAAATGTTCATTACTCAGCCACTGCAAAGCAAGTGGTTGCTACGCACAAAGAACAGGGTAATGTGCCAATTTCACTACTCAGTGATGGCGTGCGGAATATGATAGGCATGATTGCAGATATTGCTCGCAGAGCAATTCAACTCAACCCTCACATGGGAACTCATGCTGTACAGGATAGCCTAGGTATTGTGCTTATTGATGAAGTCGATATGCACTTGCATCCTCAGTGGCAGCGAACAATTCTTGAAAGCTTAAAACGAGCTTTTCCAAAAATTCAATTTATTGTGACCACGCACTCGCCATTAGTGATCAGTGATAGTAAAGGCATCCATGTGAGCTTGCTGAATAATCCAGAGAAAGCGACACCAGTGCCTGAGCTATATGGTCAAGATGCTAACTCGGTTCTTCTCGATATTATGGATACTGATGTTCGAAACGCTGAAGTGAATACGAAAATCGGTGATTTGCTTGATGCTATCCATGATTCAAATATCGAGATGGCAAAACAACTACTAGCGGACTTACAAGCCGACTTGCCAGCGGGTAACTTAGAACTATCTAAAGCAAAACTATTGCTTCGTAAGAAGGAGCTAAGAATTGCGAAAGATAACTAAACGTGCAGGGTATGAGCCGCAACAATTGACGGATTGGAAGCGAGCCAATCCGAATAAGCGATATCCACAGCTTAAAGATGGAGGTGTTCGCCAAGCAATCCGCACGGAAGCACTCGCTGAACAACACTTCTTATGTGGCCATTGTTGTCAGGCTTTATCTGGTGATGGCGATTGTCATAATGAACATGTAGAAGCACAAGACATCAATCAAAATCGAACTTTGGATTTCAGCAATATCATTGCTAGCTGTAACACATTGAACCAATGCGGTGATTCACATAAATCTCAAGCTCTTCCACTCACCCCGTTTATGGATGAATGTGAGACTGACTTAGTCTTTAAACTCAGTGGTCGTGTTTCAGGTAAAAGCCCTGATGCTATTGAAACTATCAGGGTTCTAAATCTGGGTGATAGAGAGAGCAATAATAAATCGCTCATTGCAAAGCGTAAAGCTGCCGTTCACTCTCTACTTTGGCAATACAGCATTGACCCTGATGCAGATCCTGAACTGGAAGATGATGAAATAATCGAAATGATGATTGACGATTTGTCTACTCCAGCCGATGGCAAGCTAGAAGCTTTCTCGCCTGTCGTCGTAAATGTGCTAAAGCAATGGGTTGCATAATGAATAATTCCAATAACGTACCTAACTTCCGTGAAGAACAAAGTGCAAAAATCCCAGCGCTAACCCTACTGGCTAACTTAGGTTACACGTTTATCCCACCAAGCGAGTGCTTGGTGAAACGAGGCAACCGAACCGTGGTTATCTTGCCTGATGTGTTACGTGATGTGCTTAAACACAAAACCTACAACTTCATTGGCAAGCAGCACAAGCTATCAGAAGCAGCCATCGATAAAATTATTCATGAGCTGGCGAACCCAGCCATGAATGAAGGCTTAAAGGCCGCGAATGAGAAGCTGTACAACGCCCTCACTTATGGCATCAGTGTCACCGAGTTTATCGACGGTAAGAAAGCGAACCCGACCATCGACATCATTGATTGGGAAGCACCAAAAAACAATAAGTACCACTTCACCGAAGAGCTAGAAGTAGAAAATGCTTATGGGACAGGTAAGCGTATCCCTGATGTAGTGTGTTTTGTAAATGGCCTTCCTTGGGTAGTGATAGAAGCGAAACGCCCTGATTCCTCTTCTGAAGGGAAACCAACTGTATCGGAAGGTATCTCGCAGAACATCCGTAACCAAAAGGTAGATGAAATCCCTCATCTGTTCGCTTATAGCCAACTATTGGTCTCTGTGAATGGTCACGAAGGTCTATACGCTACCTGCGGAACGCCTGAAAAATTCTGGGCGAAATGGAAAGAAGAAGAGATCACTGAGGCAACCTTTGCACGTTTAAAGAACGCGCCATTAGCACAAGACAAACTCGACCTTATATTCAACCACCGTTCTGCCAAAGTACGTGATGAGTACCTGTCTTTGATTGCGGGTGGCGATCTTGTGGTTACCGAGCAAGACCGTTTATTAGTCTCACTCTTACGTCATGACCGCCTGTTGGAGATGACTCAGCTTTTTACACTGTTTGATAAAAAGGCTGGCAAAATTGTCGCTCGTTATCAGCAAGTCTTCGGCATTAAAGCGTTAATTGAACGTGTCACCTCTTTTGATGAGCAAGGCGCACGTAACGGTGGTGTGATCTGGCATACAACAGGCTCAGGTAAGTCGTTCACTATGGTCTTCTTATCCAAAGCCCTTATTTGGCTTAAAGAGTTAGCCAAATGCCGTGTCGTTGTAGTGACTGACCGTGTTGACCTTGAAGACCAACTTGCCCGTACTTTCGCTTCAGGCGGTGCATTATCGGATAAAGATAAAAAATCGGCTATGGCGACGACAGGTCGCCGTTTAGCAGATCAAATCGGTAAAGGTAACGAGCGTATTATCTTCTCCATAATCAATAAGTTTGGTACGGCTATCGAGCTACCAGAGTGCTACAACGACAGTCCAGATATTATTGTATTGGTTGATGAAGGCCACCGTAGCCAAAACGGTGAGAATAACATTCGAATGCAACAAGCTCTTCCGAAAGCCGCTTATATTGGTTTTACGGGAACACCTTTGTTGCAAGACGATAAAACCGAAAATAAGTTTGGTAAGATCATTCACTCATACACAATGCAACAAGCGGTAGAAGATAAAACGGTGACGCCTTTATTGTATGAAGAACGTATTCCTGATCTCAGCACTAATGACAAAGCCATTGATGCGTGGTTTGACCGTATCACCGATAAGCTGTCTGAAAAACAGCGAACAGACTTGAAGAAAAAGTTTGCTCAGAAAGGTCAAATCTATCAAACCGAAGGTCGATTGGAACTCATCGCCCATGATATTTCCGATCACTTCCAAAACTTCAAACGTCAAGGCTTAAAAGGTCAACTTGCCTGTGACTCAAAAGCCTCTGCTATTCAATATAAGAAGCTTTTAGACCAAATAGGTAAAGTGACTTCCGTTGTCGCAATGTCTGCGCCTGATACTCGTGAAGGCCACGATACTGTCGATGGTGAAAGCAAAGACATAGTGCAAAATTGGTGGAAGGAAAACGTCCTTAATTCTGATTTTGGTCAAGACGAAAAAGCCTATACCCAGCACATCATTGATGAATTTAGTAAAGACGATGGCCCTGACATCATGATCGTGGTGGATAAGCTTCTGACAGGTTTTGATGAACCCAAGAATACCGTGCTTTACATCGATAAGCCGATGAAGCAACACAACTTGATTCAGGCGATTGCCCGTGTAAACCGTCTCCACCAGAAAAAACAATTTGGTTACTTGATTGATTATCGTGGCATTTTGAAAGAGCTGGATGCGTCTATTGCCAGTTATCAAGAGCTTGAAGAGCGTATCAAAGGCGGATTTGATATTGATGACTTGCAAGGTCTCTATAGCCGCATGGACACTGAATATAAGAAGCTGCCAGGTTTCTATAGCGATTTATGGGCAACGTTTGAAGGTGTACAGAACAAGCAAGATGGACAAGCGCTTCGTCAAGTACTAGCACCCAAGATTGACACGATTGATGGCCAGCTGACCGACACCAATTTGAAAAAACGTGAGGACTTTTATGCATCACTCACAACGTTTGCTAACTGCCTGAAAGTAGCTTTGCAATCAGCTACATATTTTGAAGATAAGAGTTTTGATGATAAGCGTGAGCTGTACAAAAAGACGTTGAAATCGATGTCTGAGTTACGTCGCCAAGTATGTGAAGATGCGGAAGAAACGGTTGACTACGATGAGTATGCTGAAAATATCCGAACCATGCTGGATAAGCACATTGGCGGTGTAGAGATCCAAGAATCTCAAGGCGTCTACTTAGTCGGTAACATGGGTAAAGATGTAAAGCTTGAAGAAATGACCGACGATGAGGCTCGTAACAAGAAAGATGCTATCACTGGTCGTGTGACTAAGATGATTGATCAGGATCTCGCAGATGACCCGTATGCTCAGGAGTATTTTTCTAAGTTGCTAAAACAAGCCATCGAACAAGCGAAAGAGATGTTTGATGCCCCAGTAAAGCAATACCTGTTGTTTGCTGATTTTGAAGAACAAGTAAAAGAGCGAAATGTCGAAGGTATGCCTATTGACCGCTTCTCCGAACTTGACCCAAAAATCAAACGTCACGTCCAAGCTTACTACGGGTTATTCTTGAAAAACCTAGCCGATAGCAATGCTCTAAGTGAAGATGAACGCTTCGATTATGCAATGCAAATCGATAAAGTGGTGACGGCATCTGTTGCTGAGTTTTCAATTAACCCACAAGAGATTGAAAATCACATTCGTCGTAAGCTGCTACCTGTGCTGTTTAAAGCCGTCGGCATGGACACTGCGAAGGTGATTATTGCCGATATTATCCAAATCACTCGTCTGGGTGTGGCAGGTCATCATTAATGACTTCGGTAAGTTCTAATGAAGGCAGCAAAGAGGAATACAGCTTCATCTATGGTGATGAGGCTGTTACCTACGAAGTCGTTCGAAAACCCCTCGCAGAAGGCCAAAAGCGAAAGATAACCATTAAAGTTCACCCTAACTGTGAAGTGGCAATTACCGCACCAGAAGATACCGAACGTGATGATATTCATGAAGCGGTAATGAAGCGTGCTAAGTGGATCTATGACGCACTCAAGGAGTTTCGTGCTCACTTAGAGTTTGTTCAGCCCAAGCATTATGTCAGCGGTGAAATGCAGTTTTACTTAGGGCGCAGATATGTACTTAAAATTGTGGAAGACATTGAGGCTTTACCTTCGGTAAAAATGAACCGAGGTAAGCTCTTAGTAACCTTAACTCGTTTTAATGACGACAAGACGGCTATGGTTCGAGCTTTGGTTCGTAATTGGTATAAGGTTCGTGCCGAACGTATCTTTCATGAGCGCCTTGCAGAGCTGATTCCACAAACAACATGGGTTGAAGGCATACCCAGCTTTCGTGTTTTTCCCATGGCGAAGCAATGGGGTAGCTGTTCAGCAAAAGGTAACTTGATGCTCAACCCTCACTTAATCAAAGCGCCAAAAGAGTGTATTGACTATGTGATCCTACATGAGCTTTGCCATATCGCAGAGCACAACCATAGTGAGCGTTTCTGGCGCTTGTTGACCAGCGTAATGCCGCATTGGAAAGAAGTGAAAAGCCGTTTGGACGGGATGGCCGAGCTTTATTTGAATGAGTAAGTAGAGTGTTGAACCGTCACAGGCAGGGATGTTAGCCTAAGTTTAGACTACTGATTCTCAGGTTACGGGGGTAGCCTAGCTGTGAGTGCCCTTTTTCAGACTACGAGTGTAGGCTAGTTTGGGGGTCTATTTCCAAACTAGTGGCAAACATCGGTACACTTTTTTCTGTCAGCTGTAATTCTTATCTGACTTAAGAATTCTTAAAGTTGCTAAGAATCGCTAAGAAACAGGAACCTTGGGCAACTCTAACTTCTGACGGATGTAGGTTCGATATTGCCTGGCTCTAGGGTCTAGTGACACTCTGGCTCGCCTAGTTGTCGGACTAAATTTACCAAGTTTGAATCCTAAGATCTCCAACGTTTCCCTTACGAATTGAGTTGCCTTCTTCTGCGAGTCTACTTTTCTTCTTCTAAGCCTATCGCTGTCAAAGACAATTGCTAAGGTCTCTCGTTTTGACAAGACTTTCTTGGAGATTGAGAGCATATCATCCTGATTTAAAAACACTTTAGGTTTTATTTCATCGAATTGGTTGTCTAGAAATAAAACTGAATGAAGAAACTTTGCAATATCTACATTTAACTCATTGAGTTCATCATCTAGTTTAAGTTCATCATCATCTCGAACTAAGGGTAGAAGTGAGAAAACACGCCTATTGAACTGGAAGTGAAAGTGAACATCTTCTTCAGTCAATGCTTCAAGACGATAGTATTGTCTTATAGTAGAGTGAATGATGGCAGGTTCAAGCTCGCTACTGATACAGCTGTTTCTATGAGCAAATGAGATTGCACCTTGCTGTATGTCTCTAGCTTCAAGCACTGCTTTAACTAAGCTTTTAAAGTATTCACGAGACTCTTGGTGGATTTGGTGCGTAGCGCCGAGTAGATCTGAGGCCATATGGCTTTCTACGGTAGTTTTGAATCCAAGGTGCTTCAATGTAAAGAAGAGGCTTGTATCTAGTGATGAATTTAGCCGTTTATTTCGAGAATTAAAGAGCCTCATCCATCGAAACCAATCTTGACCTTTGAATGCCAGTGGAGAGTCCTCTGTTACGACATCTTTATTACTATTTGTTGCAAAAACGATTTCCCGAGCGCTGCGAAACCGCCTAGAAAAATTGACCAGTTCTAGCGGGCATAGTGTTTTGTCTGCGATAACAGTAACTCTATTAGTAAAGTTAGAAGTTATTGAAAAACCAGACGCTAAACAGGGTGATACAAGAATTGCGCGGTACTTGTGAATATGAAGATTAGGGTTTGAAAGTAGTTCTTTCTGCTCTGCTAGGCCCTTGTTGTCGGCATGAAGGACTAAGATACCTTTCTTCAGAGCTGATTCTTCACAATAAAGGTTCTGTTCATTTACGAAACCTAAAGCTTTTACTGTACGCTTTAGTGTATTGACAGAATCAAACAAGAAAGCCTTGTCTATCAGAAGTCTTTGACTTATCTCATTTGCTAGATAGGTGGCTTTATCTTTTACGATTGCATGAATGTTTGTATAAGGGTTCTCGGTGCAATAGAGCACTGTTAGCTTTCCTCTTATCCCTTGAATAAAGCCCAAACTAATATCAGATAAGTCCGCATCTCCGATGATAACATTTTCCGCATTTTCGATTGCGTAGCATAATGAATCAAATACCTTGTTACGTTGCATCTGCGAGTTGTCTTCAGAGCAAACGACAGTTTGGAATACTTTTTCAAACTCATCGATGATCAGCGTGTCGCAGTTAGCTAACTTATCTAGGAACATATCTTTGTAGATACTGTTAATGACAACACCAAAAGCCTGACAGTTTTCGACCTCGTTCAGCTTATTTGAGGTGTAAGATGTAGCTTGGTGGTCATGGCAAAACTGCTCGACTAGAGCTATCAAGTGAGATACGTACACAACTCGTTCTTTTTCGCTTGCATGTTGTGCAAGCGGGCCGAATAAATGTTTTGTCTTTCCTGTACCCGTAGCGGCCTTAATCGCCAGCGTTGAACACTCTCGTAGCTCATGCTTAAGGTCTATTGAATCTAGCTTTGTGAAATGCTTGCGACTGAACGACTCCGATATAGATGCATTTTTGTCAACAGTTTCCTGACGATTTGATATTTCTTCTTTTAAAGCAATAAGTAAATCGTTAAAAATAATGTGGTTGCACGCGATGTACTTGCACACGATATCTTTTGGTTCCATTGAGATTAGAGGAAACTGATGGCTTAAGTTTTTAGCTATCATTTGAAGGTATTCTTGGCGTGGAGCCAACTCGTAAAGTGCTAACAAATACTCGGTACTTCTACGTTTTGGACATAGAGTTTTTTTTGATTTGGTGTCGAGAACGGGCAGCCGAGTAGTGAAAAAGTTCTTCTGTAGAATATAGATAGCTGTGCTCAAGTGTCTTTGGGAGTCAATGACTACACGAGTAACACTACCGACGGAGTCATGGTAATAGTTTATGACTTTGTCCAACTCACTGTGCTTTGATAAAGCGATTATTCTAGAGTCCATCGACGGGTATTGGATCTCTTTGTTAGATAACAGCGTTATCTTGTTGGTGTTTGCAGCGTTTAAGAGTAGGTGCTCAGATGCCAAGCCTGTTGCGATAGTTGTCATGTCTCAACTTCTTATATCTATCGATGAATAAAAGAAGTGGGATCTTTTGTTATTTATATATACAGAAGAAAAATCCCACTTTTTGACAGCATGCGATGCATGCTAAGAAAGCGAGTTATGCAGCTAGCGCTGTATAATAGGTTTCTTCAAAAAGTGACTGGCGTCTTTCGAGTAATTCAGAGACAACAGCTCTTAGATCTTTATCTAATGCCATCGCTGCGATGACAGTATCAATTTCATGGGATAGGAAGCCGACAGAATTTGCGCCGAGTGAAATCGATGGCGGAAATGATCCGTCATTAATTTTACGGTGTAGTGTAGCTTTAGAGAATGGAATACGTGCTAGAACGTCATGTTTACGTTCGATCTTGAAGTTATTGCTCATAGAAAACCTGTGTTTATATGCTTATTAATCAAGCTGTTGTTGAAAGTTAGGTTTTTGAAACTATGAGTACTAGTGCTCAGCGAAATGCTATTAAATGAGCGATAAAAAAGTATGTAATAAGTTGCTATCGATAAAGTAGCAAACTTCAGGTTTAATTTAGTTTCACTTTCTCCTTTTAAGTCAGTCTGTTGATACAGAGTGAGTCTCTGAACTACGCAGAGAGACTAGATCGAATATCTTAAGTCTGTAAAGAAAAGCCATGAAAATTACATGGCTATTGTGATTCGTGTCACGTAGTGGTGTTCAGTCACCCAATATAGGTTTTGCGATAGTATTAGCACTTTTGGCTGCATCATGGATGAAATTACTCCACCATTCCATGATCTTCCTTCTCTCTTCCAGGTATTGTGCGTTGTTGTAGATATCTCGGATCGTATTTTTATCAACATGTGCTAAAGATAGTTCGATTGCATCACGATTAAACCCTTGCTCATTAAGGGCAGTGCTGCCTATGGATCGCATACCGTGACTGACTAATTTTCCCGTCATTCCAGCACGTTTTAAAGCTGTATTAACGCTTTGGGTGTTAATGTGTCCGCTTTTGCTTGTGTCACTGGCAAAGATATATCGTTTGCCTTTGGTAATTGGTTCCATGAACTTAAGGAGCTGTATGCTTGCGTCAGACAGTGGAATCTTATGAACCCTGCGGCTCTTCATTTTTTGCTCAGGGATGATCCAGAGCCTACTTTCGAAGTCAATTTCGTGCCACTGAGCTTGAGCACTTTCTGATGGCCTAGTTAATGTATGGAGCTGAAATTCAAAGGCGCATCTGGTTACCATTTTGATGTTTGCATTTGACATTGCATTCATCAGTAAAGGTAGCTCGTCGGGAGTAAGTGTTTTCATGTGTTCAACGCTGGGTTTCTTGAACGCTTCTCTAATTCCTTGTATTGGGTTCGAATGTATAAAGCCACTATTGACGGCGAAGGCCATAACATCGTTTAAACGTTGGCAGACTCGCTTTACTGTTTCGAGAGAGCCTTTTTGTTCTATAGGTCGTAGCTGTTTGATGACAGTTGGAGCAAGTAGGTCACGAATCGGCAACTGACCGAGATTCGGAAATATGTGTAGCTCTAGAGAGCGCCATATATCTTGTGCGTAACCTGGTGTAATGGAGTGACTTTTAACGTCAAACCATTCTTTAGCGACATGGCGCAGTGTTGTTTCGACCGCTAATTGTTCCGCTGCTGCTTGATTGTTTCGATGAGTCTGAGGGTCTATTTTTTCAGCAACGAGCTGGCGGAACTCTCTTGTTTTCTCTCGTGCTGACGCTAGAGTGATATCGGGATAGATGCCAAGACCGATATTCTTTCGTTTCTTGGTTACAGGGTGTATGTAGTTAAATATCCAGGATTTTGTGCCATTCGGTTTGATACGCAAAAATAAGCCATTACCATCGCCAAGACTATACTCTTTGTCCTTGGGCTTTGCTTTACTTACTTGGGTGGCTGATAACGGTTTGATTATTCGGGCCATTTCTATCTCTTCCTTGCTTAATGTAACACTAGGTATGGTGCTTTAATCAGCGTGTTACATTGAATGTTACTTCATGGAAGAGATTAGATGAAATTCAGTGAGACGCCTTGATACTGATCAATTAAGACTTTTCAAGGGTTTAAAACCAAAAACGGGACGTCCTGAGACGTCCCGATACACGTGTTTGGTGGAGCTGGCGGGAGTTGAACCCGCGTCCAAAAATCATTCATCATTGGTACTACATGCTTAGTCGATCTTTAATTTCACCAGCAACCTGCGAACCGACACGCTAGTTAAAGGCTAACCTGAATTGTTATTCGCGCTTTTCCTCTCAGGTGGGAGAATCCGCGCTAGCTAGTTTGGGTTTGATCTCTTATTGGTCCCCGTCTTACGAGCGGAAGCTAGGGTAAGAGAGCTCTGAGCAGGTTATTAAGCTGCTAGTGCGTAGTTTTCGTCGTTTGCGACTATTTTTTTGCGGCTTTTAACGTGGCCAACCGCCCCACGGCATGCACCTCAGACTTCAAAATTCCTGTCGAATCCTAAATCAGCCCCAAGTGTTATTTGCATAGTACCAGAAAAGCATTGCCTGTCTAGCACTGTGCGTTTAAGTGCTTAAAATTAACGCAAATTACTCTTCATAATTCGTGCTTTATCTCTCGCCCAGTCTTTTTCTTTCATATCAGTACGTTTATCGTGCAGCTTTTTACCTTTCGCTACACCAACTTTAATCTTCGCCCAAGAGCGAGACCAGTAAAGTGCGGTTGCGACAAGTGTCATGCCTTCACGGTTAATACGACCGATAAGGTTGTCGAGCTCTTTTCTCGACATAAGTAGTTTACGGATACGTGTTGGGTTCGCCACGATATGAGTACTCGCCTGAGTGAGCGGAGTGATCGTCATACCACTGATGAATGCTTCGCCGTCTCGGATGTAGACGTAGCTTTCTGCGATATTGGTTTTGCCTTCACGTAGGGATTTTACTTCCCAGCCTTGTAGCTCAAGCCCCGCTTCTATCTCATCATCGATGAAATATTCGTGGCGAGCTTTCTTATTAAGCGCAATAGTATTACTACCGGCTTTTGATTTTGATTTATTCTTTGCCATAATGGCCTCATTATACGGATTGCACCCTAGTTGGGGAATCCTTTTTATTTGCGCTCTGGCCCAATACAATTAAAATTGCAGTTTGTGTTAATGTAACGCTGTCTTTAACAGGAGTCTATATGCCAAAGGTTACTCGTTCAGCATTAGTGTCGTTTAGTGCCGACCAGATGTTCAGCTTGGTCAATGATGTTGCTCGTTATCACGAGTTTTTGCCAGGGTGTTCTGGTTCACGTGTGATCGAATCTTCAGATTCAACGATGGTGGCTTCGGTTGATGTCTCTAAAGCGGGTATCAGTAAAACATTTACCACATCGAACCGCTTAGCGGATGGCGCTGAGATCTTGATGGAGCTGGTGGACGGCCCGTTTAAAAAGCTACAGGGCGGTTGGTATTTTACTCCGCTCGATGAGCAAGCGTGTAAGGTTGAGCTTAAGTTAGAGTTTGAATTCTCTAGCCGAATGATTGAAATGGCATTTGGTAAGGTTTTCAATGAGCTGACGAGTAATATGGTCAGTGCTTTTACTCAACGCGCGAAACAGGTCTACTAAGCCATGACTATTGAATCGGATATGATCCACGTTGAGGTTGTGTTTGCACTTCCGCATGAACAGCGTGTGTTTACTTTAGTAGTAAACAAGCACGCGACCGTTGAAGAGATCATTGCGCAGTCTGGCGTTTTGGAATTGTACCCAGAGATCGACTTAGCAAAAAACAAGGTTGGCGTATTCAGCCGCAACGTTAAGCTAGATGCGACGGTTCGCGATAAAGATCGTATCGAAATCTACCGAGCACTGTTAGCCGATCCAAAAGAGATCCGCCGTAAGCGTGCTGAGCAAGCGAAAGCAGCCGCAGCTAAATCGTAGTGCTAAAAAAATTCGACTAAGAAGAGAGCTCGCAATGTTGGCGAGCTTTTTTGTGCCTGTTGGTTAGACACGCAGCTAATTTGTTAGCAGATATTAAAAAGCCTGCTCGTGTGAAGTGAGCAGGCTTTTGCGATTCATACCTTGTCGACTGGAAAGCTAGCGAAGGCTTTCGAAGAACTCATCACTGGCTTCAAAATCACCATTGATCGTTACTAGAGTGCCAGTGGCATCAAAGTTCACGACAAGGTTTTTCTGGATAGGGTCGTTATGGCCTTTTTGGTGGTGGTAAATGTAGTACCACGTATCTGGATAGCCATTTTCGATAAGCATAGGTGAGCCCATAACGTAACGAACTTGTGTTTTTGTCATGCCAAACTTGAGCTGGTCGACAGCTTCTTGTTCAACATAGTTACCCTGATTGATGTCAATTCGATAAACCAACTTCTCTAGTAGAGAGCAACCGGTCAACATTGTTAGTGCAAGTGGAACTGCAACTAACCACTTTTTAATTCGCATAGTTTGAGATCTTTCTTCGCTAAAATACTGCCTGATAATAAACAAGCTCCAGCAAGAAGTAAAAAGCTCCTTGCGCTTTGAGCTTGTTATGACTGGCAATTTTGAATTAAGTTGCAAAATTGCCAAGAATTTTCGGTAAATTATCAGAAAGTTGCTGAATATGTAACCTATGCTGCGATTAATAACTCTTTTGCGTTGGCAAGCGTCGATTCGGTAATTTGGCTGCCACCAAGCAGTCGAGCAAGCTCTGAAACGCGTTGTTGTTCATCAAGCGTGTGCATTTGAGTCTCGGTTTTACCTGATTTCGTGTTCTTCGCAACAAACAGCTGTTGGTGACCGCAACCGGCAACTTGAGGTAAATGTGTCACACACATCACTTGCGTAGATTCGCCCAGTTTTCGAAGCATTTTTCCGACAACCGCAGCGGTTGGTCCACTGATACCCACATCGACTTCATCGAAAATCAGGCTTGGTGTATCCACTTTTTGCGCTGTGATCACCTGAATCGCTAGTGAGATTCGTGATAACTCGCCACCAGAAGCCACTTTAGCAATGGGCTGCATTGGTTGACCTGGGTTGGTCGAAACAATGAAGGTCACGTTATCCATACCTAATGGAGAAGAGTGTGTGTTGGTGTTGTTTACTTCAATGGCAAACTGCGCTTTTTCCATGCTCAGTTCATGCATGCTTTGCGTGATCAGCTTGTTGAGTTCTTTTGCGTAACGAGTTCGAGATTTATGAAGCTTCTCTGATTTAGCCACGAACGACTGGTACTGGTTTTCTACCTCGTTTGCCAATTCTTCCAACTTTTCATCAGAGCAATCAAGCGCTTCAACTTGTTGTAATAAGTCTTGATGGTGCTTATAAAGCTCTTCTGGCAACACGTGATGTTTACGAGACATCGACATTACTTTTGAGAAGCGCTCTTCAACGTAAGCCATACGACCTGGATCGACATCAATGCTATCTAGGTATGTTCTTAACTCGTTATTGGTTTCTTCTATCTGAATAATGGCTTCAGACAATAAGTTTGGTAACTCAGCCAATCTTTCATCTAGCTCCGCTAACTGAATTAAGGAGTTATTGGCCGATTGCAGAATACCAAGCGCATTAACTTCTTCGCCTTCATAAATAAGCTCGATAGCTTGTTGGCAGGTTGTGGCCAGTTCTCCGCTATTGGAGAGGCGCTTATGCTCTTGTTCGAGGTCTTCATATTCTTCCTCCCCAATAGACAGCTCATTTAACTCTTTGATTTGGTATTCAAGAAGTTGTTTTTGAGCTTGGTTTTGCTGGCTATTTTCACGTAACTCTTTCAAGTGGTTATCGGCTTGTCGCCAGGCTTGGTAAGCATTACGTGTCGATTTCAATAAGTTCAAGTGACCTGCGTATTGATCAAGCATGGCCATTTGGTAATCGCTTTTCATCAACTGATGGTGCGCGTGCTGACCATGAATGTTGATCAACAGCTGTCCAAGCGATTTTAATTGTGAAAGAGGCACGGGACTGCCGTTGATGAATGCGCGAGAGCGACCTTCTTTAGAGATGGTTCTGCGTAGGATGCATTCACCGCCATCAAGCAGTTCATTGTCTTCTAACCAGCGGGTAGCATGCAGATTGTTCTCAAGTAAAAAAGCGGCACTGACTTCGGTTTTTTCTTCACCTTGTCGAACCATTCCTGCATCAGATCTTCCTCCAAGACACAAGCCTAAAGCGTCGATAGCGATAGATTTACCCGCACCAGTTTCTCCGGTGATTGTTGTCATGCCTTTAGAGAGTTCTAGCTGTAAAGACTTAACAATAGCGAAATTATTAACACTTAGATGAGCCAGCATTTTTATTTACCTGTATAACTGAATAATACTGTATATAAGTCCAGTATATACTGTTTCTTTATACAGTAAAGTCGGTGGGTGAAATTTTTTTGCGACAGATCTCAGAATTGAGGTTGTCTGTAGATCACTGAAACCGCAGTAGATTCCCAATTCAGTTGTTCCTCCCTGTCGGGAGTGGAGGTATAAGGAATTGCAGAGAAGCTAGAGCCGACGGGCTTTCTATGGGCAATAAAAAAGGCTGACGAATGTCGTCAGCCTTTCAAATTTTCGGTTACCACTGGCGCTTTTATTCTTTTAGAACAACTTACTCGACCAGCCTAGTTTGTTACGCAGAACATGGTAGTAGTTGTAGTCTTTAGGGTGGATCAGCTTGAGCACATTCGGACTTTGGTAAATGTGGATCTCATCGCCAGGAGAAACTGGTAGCGAGATTTGGCCATCGCAGCTGACTTCCTGTGTACCGCGGTTATCTGGCGATACGATCAGCTTGATACGACGTTTTCCATCCACCACAAGTGGTCGGCTTGAAAGGGTGTGCGGGAACATCGGTACTAATGAAATTGCATTTAAGCTTGATGACAGGATAGGACCACCACCAGAAAGCGAATAGGCGGTTGAACCTGTCGGTGTTGATACGATCAAGCCATCAGAACGCTGTGAGAAGGCGAAGCTGTCATCGATATACACTTCGAACTCGATCATATGTGCGACTTGACCGGGGTGAAGTACTGCTTCGTTGAGTGCGGCGTTGTGGCTTTTTATTTGGCCATGACGATGAATTTCAGTTTCAAGTAAGAAGCGCTCTTCTTCCATGAATTCACCCTTGAGTACATCAGTAAGCGCACTTTGGAAGTTTTCAGGATTAAGATCGGTAAGGAAACCTAGGTTACCTCGGTTTACGCCAATCACTGAAATATCGAAACGTGACAAGATTCTAGCGGCACCGAGCATATTTCCGTCACCACCCACCACAATGGCGAGATCGGCGCGTTTACCTAATTCAATTAGGCTAGAAAAATGTTCTTGTGGGATATCGTCTAAAATTGTAGCGAGTCTGTCATCCACAAACACTTGATAACCCTCAGTACTTAACCACTGATAGAGCTCTCTATGAGTCTGAATTGCTTGCTGATCTCGAGGTTTACCAATAATGGCGATGACTTCAAATGGCTTTTTCATAACGTTTCCAAACGAATTAGGCTTGAATCAAAATTCTTCATCCCCATAATAAAGGCAAGTTGAACGTCTATGCGAGTGTTTTATATCAATTTGGGGTGCAAACACACCTGTCACTTGCATTGAAAACGAATTCTGGAGAGATCATGAGCAACGAAGAAAACAAAGTAACGGAAGAAGAGCTAGATCAAATCATTGCTGAAGCTGAGAAAGTTGAAGAAGCTGAGCTAAATGAAGAGTCTGTTGATGAGCAAGAAGCAAAAATCGCTCAACTAGAAGCTGCACTACTTTCTAGCGAATCTAAAGTGAAAGAGCAGCAAGATTCTGTTCTTCGCGCAAAAGCTGAAGTTGAAAACATGCGTCGCCGTAGCGAGCAAGAAATTGATAAGGCGCGTAAATTCGCTTTGAACAAGTTTGCTGAAGGTCTACTTCCTGTCATCGACAACCTAGAGCGTGCAATGCAAGCGGCAGATGCTGAAAACGAAGTGGTTAAGCCACTGTTTGAAGGTGTTGAGCTAACGCACAAAACGTTCGTAGACACAGTTGCTAAGTTTGGTCTTAAAGAGATCAACCCTGAAGGTGAAGTGTTCAACCCTGAATTCCACCAAGCGATGTCTATCCAAGAAAGTCCAGATCACGAATCAAACACGGTTATGTTCGTAATGCAAAAAGGTTACGAGTTAAACGGTCGTGTGGTTCGCCCTGCGATGGTTATGGTTGCTAAGTAATGACGTGTTACGCTGCCAAGTGATTGAGTCGCGCATTGACTGAGTAGTCGCGGCGACAAAATAAATCACTGGTTTACGTAAAATGGAAAGAGAGGCATATGCCTCTCTTTTTTTGTGCCTATAACTTGAGATCCCACGTAAATAGTCACCAAAACCGCATTAAGAATGTTGTTCCTTTTATATTACCCAGAACAATGATTTAGAGTTTTATCTTATGAAACTGGTTGTTAATGAAGAAATGTTTTGATGTCACACTTGTAATGTTTTTGTAAATAAATACTTTTAATTGTTATCTTTGTATGTAAAATCCACTGCGATATAGCGATTTAACTCGCATATATAACTATAAAAGTACAAATTTCAAACACAACAAACTGGAGAAGAACGATGGATAAATCGCTCTCAAGTAAGATTTTTGTAGGCTTGTTTGCCGGCCTACTTATTGGTACTGCTATTCAGTACCTATTCAACGGTATTGCAGTATTTGATACTTACCTGCTAGGTCTAGCAGAAGGTGTCGGTGGTATGTTTGTCTCTTTGATCAAACTATTGGTTGTTCCACTGGTATACGTATCTATCGTTTGCGGAATTGTTGAATTGAAAGACATCCGTTCTTTCGGTCGCCTAGGTGGTAAAACTTTTGCTCTTTACATTATCAACACCATCATCGCGATTTCTGCAGCCTTAACTGTTGGCCTTATTTTCCAACCGGGTGCTGGTGCAGATTTAGCCGGAACGATCTCTGAGACAGTTCAACTAACAACAACTGAAACTCCAGATATCTTCTCTCTTGTTGTGAACATCGTTCCTAGCAACCCAGTTCAGGCGTTTGCAAGCGGCGACATGCTACAGATCATCTTCATGGCAATTTTGACTGGTCTTGCTATTCAGGCTCTTGATTCACGTGGCGGTCCAGCGATCAAAACGTTCAAGATGGCTAACGAAATCATGATGAAGCTTATCGGCCTAGTAATGAGCTTGGCGCCATTTGGTGTATTCGCTCTGATGATTCAACTAGGTGCGACACTGAACGCCGAGACACTTATGTCTGTAGCTGGCTATGTAGCGCTTGTTGTTGCGATGCTAGTGTTCTGGATTTTCTTCTTCTACCCAATGATGGTTGGTATCGCGACAGGTATTACGCCTAAGCAATTCCTACGTGCAACTCGTGAGCAAATCCTTTTCTCACTATCGACGGCAAGTTCGAACGCGACTATCCCAGTAACAATGCGCACTCTAACTGAAAAGCTTGGTGTATCAAGATCTGTGGCAGGCTTCGGTGTACCACTGGGTGCGACAATGAACATGTCTGGTGTCTCTATCTACATCGCACTAGCGACAATGTTCGTAGCAAACGCATTCGGTCAACCAATCAACACGGCTGACATCTTTACTCTGGGTCTAACTATCTTGCTACTGTCTATCGGTGCTGGTGGTGTTCCTGGTGGTGGTGTTGTAATGGTAGGTGTTCTATTGCACCAACTAGGTTTACCACCAGAAGGTCTAGCTATCATTGCTGCGGTAGACCGTATCAACGATATGTTCTGTACTTCTTCTAACGTAGTAGGTGATACAGCGGTTAACACTATCGTTGCTAAGTCTGAAGGCGAAATCGGCGTTGAAACAAACGAAGAAGCTGAGCTAAAGAAAGCAGAAGCGTAATCAGAGATTTTCCTCTATAGATGAAATCTAAGTGGAAAGCCTGAATAGACAAACGGAGCCTAAGTGGCTCCGTTTTTTATTGGGTGATAAACCCAGTTACTGGGCTCATGTGAAGGTAATGATATGTATTCGTGTCTAACCATTCCTTTTATCAAAATAAATGTGAAAAAATCCAGTATCCCCCTTGAAAAGGATTCGTGAGCCCTTATCTATGGTGCATACGAAAGCAAAATACATTTGCATTTAAATTTTGTGTATTAGGGTTGAATCCCTGATTACTACCCCCCACATAGTGGGTATAGCAAAAAACTAAATAGAATTTATTCGGAGAAAGCCTGATGGGTCGAATCATTGGTATTGATTTAGGTACTACTAACTCTTGTGTTGCTGTTCTTGACGGTGACAAACCACGCGTATTAGAAAATGCTGAAGGCGAACGCACAACAGCATCGGTAATCGCATACACTGAAGGCGAGACGCTAGTTGGTCAACCTGCGAAACGTCAAGCTGTTACTAACCCTCAAAACACGCTATACGCGATTAAGCGTCTAATCGGTCGTCGTTTTGAAGATGAAGAAGTTCAACGCGATATCGAAATCATGCCTTTTAACATTGTTAAAGCTGATAACGGTGATGCATGGGTTGAAGCGCAAGGCCAAAAAATGGCTGCTCCTCAAGTATCTGCTGAAGTTCTTAAGAAAATGAAGAAAACAGCTGAAGACTTCCTAGGCGAAGAAGTAACTGGCGCAGTAGTAACTGTTCCTGCTTACTTCAACGATGCTCAACGTCAAGCAACGAAAGATGCTGGCCGTATCGCTGGTCTAGATGTTAAACGTATCATCAACGAACCTACTGCTGCTGCTCTGGCTTACGGCCTAGACAAGCAAGGTGGTGATCGCACTATCGCTGTATACGACCTTGGTGGTGGTACATTCGATATCTCTATCATCGAAATCGATGAAGTAGAAGGCGAGAAGACTTTCGAAGTACTTTCAACTAACGGTGATACTCACCTTGGTGGTGAAGATTTCGATAACCGCATGATCAACTACCTAGTAGATGAGTTCAAGAAAGAGCAAGGTATCGACCTTAAAGCTGATCCACTAGCAATGCAGCGTGTTAAAGAAGCAGCAGAAAAAGCGAAAATCGAGCTTTCTTCTACTACTCAAACTGACGTAAACCTACCTTACGTTACTGCTGATGCGACTGGTCCTAAGCACATGAACATCAAAGTGACTCGCGCGAAGCTTGAGTCTCTAGTTGAAGACCTAGTTCAACGTTCTCTTGAGCCACTAAAAGTTGCTCTAGCAGATGCTGACCTATCTGTAGGCGAAATCACTGACGTTATCCTAGTAGGTGGTCAGACTCGTATGCCTATGGTTCAAGCTAAAGTAACTGAATTCTTCGGTAAAGAGCCACGTAAAGACGTGAACCCTGACGAAGCTGTTGCAATGGGTGCTGCTGTTCAAGGTGGTGTACTAGCTGGTGAAGTTAAAGACGTTCTTCTTCTAGACGTTACTCCTCTATCTTTCGGTATCGAAACGATGGGCGGCGTAATGACTAAGCTTATCGAGAAAAACACAACTATCCCTACTAAAGCGGATCAAGTGTTCTCTACAGCTGAAGACAACCAAAGCGCAGTAACTATCCACGTTCTTCAAGGTGAGCGTAAGCAAGCGACTTACAACAAGTCTCTTGGTCAGTTCAACCTAGAAGGTATCCAACCAGCACCACGTGGCATGCCACAAGTTGAAGTAACATTCGACCTAGATGCTGATGGTATCCTGAACGTATCTGCTAAAGATAAAGCGACAGGTAAAGAGCAGAAGATCACTATCCAAGCATCAGGCGGTTTGTCTGAGGAAGAGATCGAAGCAATGGTTCAAGAAGCAGAAGCTAACAAAGAAGCTGACAAGAAGTTCGAAGAGCTAGTAACTGCACGTAACCAAGCTGATCAAATGATTCACGGCACTAAGAAGCAAGTAGAAGAAGCTGGTGAAGCTCTACCTGCAGACGAGAAAGCTAAAATCGAAGCAGCTATCGAAGCTCTAGAATCAGTTAAGTCTGGTGACGACAAAGAAGCTATCGACGCTAAAGTTCAAGAACTTATGCAAGCAGCTCAAAAGCTAATGGAAATTGCTCAACAGAAAGCTCAAGCTGAACAAGCTGGTGCTGACGCTGGTGAACAACCTAAGCAAGACGACGATGTGGTAGACGCTGAGTTCGAAGAAGTTAAAGAAGACAAGAAGTAATTTCGTTGCAGAGTAGCCTGATTTCGTTGTCGGAAGTGCTTACCTACTAACGTAGGCTCCACGCTTCCTCCTAGAACTCAAGCTATCTGCTTAGAAATTTGTCTCAAAGACTTATTATTGCGGGCGTCAGAGGTAACTCTCACGCCCGTAAATTTGTATTTAGACTTGTCGATCTAGATAATAGCTTTATTCGGCGTTTCAGCCGGCAGAACTTTTATCTAGATTGATACACAGACTGCTGAAGTGATCATTCGGCAGTAGCAATTATTTTGGTGACCTAGAACATGTCAAAACGTGATTTTTACGAAGTATTAGGCGTAAGCCGCGATGCATCAGAGCGCGATATTAAAAAAGCGTACAAACGCTTAGCGATGAAATTCCACCCAGACCGTAACCAGGGTGATGACAGCGCAGCAGACAAATTTAAAGAAGTAAAAGTAGCGTACGAGATCCTAACCGATGCTCAAAAGAAAGCAGCTTACGACCAATACGGCCACGCAGCTTTTGAACAAGGTGGCATGGGTGGCGGCGGTTACGGCGGCGGTGGCCAAGGTGACTTCGGCGATATCTTCGGTGACGTATTTGGCGATATCTTCGGCGGCGGTCGTCGTGGTGGTGGTCAAGCGCGTGCACAACGTGGTTCTGATTTGCGTTACAACATGGAGCTTTCTCTAGAAGAAGCCGTTCGTGGTGTATCTAAAGAGATTGAAGTACCAACACTTGTTGAATGTGACATTTGTGATGGTAGCGGCGCGAAAGCGGGTTCTTCTGCACAAACGTGTGGTACTTGTCATGGCCACGGCCAGGTACAAATGCGCCAAGGTTTCTTTGCGGTTCAACAGACTTGTCCTACTTGTAATGGTAAAGGCAAGATCATCAAAGACCCATGTAACTCATGTCATGGTCAAGGTCGCAAACAGAAGACGAAAACGCTTAACGTTAAGATCCCAGCAGGTGTTGATACTGGTGATCGCATTCGTCTATCTGGCGAAGGCGAAGCAGGGGAGCACGGCGCTCCAGCTGGCGACTTGTACGTACAAGTACACGTAAAAGAGCACAATATCTTTGAGCGTGACGGCAACAACCTTTACTGTGAAGTGCCAGTAAGCTTCTCTATGGCTGCTTTAGGGGGTGAAGTTGAAGTTCCAACACTCGATGGCCGTGTAAACCTTAAAGTGCCAGAAGAGACACAAACGGGCCGTATGTTCCGTATGCGTGGCAAAGGCGTGAAAGGCGTTCGTGGCGGCGGTGTGGGTGACCTAATCGTTAAGCTAGTGGTTGAAACACCGGTTAAGCTAAGCTCTCGTCAAAAAGAACTACTGCGTGAATTTGAAGAAACATGTTGTGGTGAAGCTGCAAGCAAGCACAAGCCAAAATCTGAAGGTTTCTTCAGCGGCGTGAAAAACTTCTTTGATGACCTAACTAAGTAATCAGTTCAGTGATTTGGTAGCTTAAGTTACTAATAAAAAATAAAACCTGCTCATGTAGCAGGTTTTTTTGTGTCTGAAGATAGTGTTTTCAAAGTGATGTTATACCTTTGGCTTCAGATTTTACGCGGTTCCTGATTTCTACATTACTTCCAACACGCGTGAGGCTCTGAAACACCTGAGTGATGTAGCTCCAGAATATCAGTCGGTGAGTCTAAGCAGTCATCATTTGTCTGTGGTGCGTGTGGTTCAGCTTGAATGGAGTATGAGGTACTGCTAGCCGAAATTGTTAGTGTATACCTGCTTGTATCGGTATCGCAAAACGAGCACGTCCCTCCAGAAACTATGTTTCCAGCAGCCGTGGCATAATTTCCGGCGTAAGCACTCTCAAGTTCAAGTTGAATTTTTGCCATATCTCCTATCGCTGTCATTCGATGCGATTTTAAAACATGGCTTGTGTAGCTTGGATAAGCTATTGCACTGAGTACTCCTACAATGGCAACAGCGATCAATAATTCGATCAGTGTCATTCCTTTCATACTTAAATTGTTGTTGTTACATCTTTTTATTCGAATCTTCACGAGTAGTTTCCTTTCATAACCCTGTCCATTTTTCTCGGGTGGTAGCATCGGTGCAAGATTAAATATGCTTACGCACCTGATTACATAGGAATTTGGGAAATGACTCGCGGGTTTACTTTATTAGAGCTGTTAATAACGGTGTCGATACTGTCGATATTGGTAGCGACGGCTGCTCCGAGTTTTAGTTCAGTCACCCAAACAGTCAAGATACAGCGCGTTGCTGGGGAGTTGAATGGTTTCTTAGTACAGGCAAAGTCTGAGTCTGTGAAAAGAAATCAAAAACTCTGGGTACATTTCTCGACGGCTAAAAATGAAGAGCAATCTACGGGGGAGTGGACAGTATGGTTGAAGCCTACGGAAGATCTGTCTGGTGATACATTGCTGATGTTGTCGGGAGAACCGTTTCGAGATTTATCGTTTTCTCATAACTATACAGGCTCAAAAATCAGCTTTGAAAGTGTAAGAGGAAGGCCTGCCAGAGGTACGATTTACTTGGCTCCTAAAAGTGCTTCAACCGACCGGCTTTTGATTAAACTATCTAGCCCTCCGGGGCGAATTAAAGTGTGCGGCGAATCAGGCGATCAGTATGGTTACTATGCTTGCTAAGGCCCGCAGTAGAAGCTTGCGAAAGCAAAAGGGCGCATCTCTCATTGAACTGATGGTCACCTCCGTTATTGGTGTATTCGCGATTGCTATTATCGGCAGCGTATTTATGACGGGGCACAGAATAGCCAAAGATAAAGGCATTGAGCTATTGCTGCTGCAAAACCTTACGAGCACGATGCAGGTAATGAAAGAAGATATTCAACGAGCAGGCTACGATGGTTCAAATGGAGAGTCCCTGAAGCTATTAGATGCCGTTAATACGATTCATGTTAGCGGTGGTGTTGAGGTGGGGTTCGTCTATTTGAAAGAGGGATCAACTGACGGAAAAAATTACAGGAATATCGTGTATAAAAAGGAGGGGACTCGATTGAAAGTTTGTGAAAAGGGCGTTCTTACTCCAGGGAACATTTTAGCCCATGATCAAGTTACCTCATGCTACTCACTTTTCGACGATAGCATTATTTCCGTCGACGATTTATCAATATCCTCACAAGTGTTGAGCAAAAATGGGGTGAGCACTACGCTCACTGATTTGAATATTGTTGCGTCAATTCCGAGTGCTGGGATCTCTAAAGGCGTCGCTATAACCGTTAAGCAAAGGAATTGGCAATGACCTCGGTAAAGCAGCAAGCTGGAGTGGCTACGTTGTTAATCACATCTGTTTTAGTGTTGAGTGCTTTAATTGTTACTTTGGGCACCTATCGCAGTGTTTTTCATCAAATTAAGGTCGCGCAGAATGAAGTTCAAGTCCGCAAAGCTCATTGGAACGCCGAGGCTGGGTTGGAGTGTGGTTTTACCTATATAGCTGAAAATGATCTCACGGCAATTCCCAATGATTTAATGAATCACTGTCAGCAGTCGAAAGTCCTTACGTTGAAATCAGATAACCTAACACCGAATATATTGGTGTCGAGTGCTCACTATTTATCTCTGAACAAAGAGATAAGTTTTAACAATTCGTCGGGGCTAGGGGCGATGCAAACCAATTCGAGTTTGGAGTTTATTTCTGATCACAATATCGATATTACCCCAGATATTAGTCTTACTGCGGTCGGTGGTATTAACGAATGTGTGTCTGCTCGGTTCTTAGATAGTGTGATCTATAAAAACCAAGGCGGCGGGCGTTTGAAGACAATCACACCTACGGGCGGTATCCCTCCTTTTCCTACCTTTGAGTCTTGCCAACCGACAACCGATATTAACCGCAATGCAACCATTGATTCAGTTGGGTCATTGCCTTCAAATGCTTTTCAATCAGATTTCAAATTTGACCCAGCCATCGATACTTTCTCTAATTACTTTGGGGTATCTAAAACGCCAGAAAATATTGACCAGATTAAGCGTGATTATCATGTGATTGACCTCATTGACAGGACTGTATCTCCCCCCAAGCACATTGATTTATTCAACGGGAAGTATCAAGGTAATAAGTGTAGCCAAGCGATTAATAACGCCTTTACTAGTGGCAAAGATAAGGTGTGGGTGATCGGTGATTGCGTGGTCTATCATCCACCAATTAATGTGGTAGAACCTATCCCCGGTGTTATTACTCCACGTTCATTAGTGATTCAAGATGGCATCGTTGCGAACGGTAATGCAAGTGTGTTTGATGGTTCCTTTTATCACCTAAATGATATGAGCATATACGACGAACCAGCCTCCCCTGATGTTGATACGGACCTATTGAGCGGCTTATGGGCGAAAGTTCCAAATACGATACCTATCGCCGGCTTAGTGCAGAACAATTCGGTTTATATTGGATTTGCTTCTTTTTTTCCCAAGGGAGGGATGTTCTTTGATTCAGTTGGCGGGTTATCGACAATTCAAGGTTCGATTAACTTAGATTACACAGGCGAATACAACCCCCATAGTGTTCCTTTGAAAGCCAAATGGAAAAAGGGATCATGGAATGACTTATAAACATTCCGGTTTTAGCTTGATAGAGGTCCTGATCTCTTTTCTATTGATCGGTATCGCTTCGCTAGGGTTGGTTAAGCTACAGGTCTATGCAGAACAAAAATCGGATTACGCGTTGCACAGTGTAGAAGCGCTTCATTTTGCTGAAAGGCAGATGGAGTATTATCGAACTCGTGTATCGGATGTGGGGGGAGCTGTAGGGTTAATCCTTTTTACGGATCTCAATCAAGCGGACTACTGTCGCAATGCGACAAGTTCGGATCCTTTATCTGGTTTGTCGGGCTCTGGGTATACGATGAGCTGTGAGGTGACAAATGCCAGTGGTGCCTTGTCTCACGCTTTGAAAAACATTACGGTGACTGTTGCATGGCGAGATCGCATGAACCGTGCGCAAAGCATTCGCCTCGAAACTATGCTCTCCAAATACAGTGAGTTTGATTGATCTATTAAGCAAACGTTTACTGCATGCCAAGCCCTACGCTTCTCCTTTACTGATAGTTTTCACTCCTCGGACATTGTTTACGTGCCAGTTAAAACTCTGTATATGGAATGGTGTTTTTTGTGTTTTTATATTGTTGCTGTTGTACAGTATTTTTGCAAAATATGTCTCCATTTATGGAAAATGATGTGGAACCTTGTGCTTTTTAACAGCGACTTTAATAGAATATGTGCTGTACCAATAGGCCATGGTCAAAACTTATATTAGGCCTAAACAAACAACATCACATATGGAGTTACAATGAGTAACCAAGCCGTAAAAAAAGCACCATCGACTGAGAAGATCAGTGGTATGGACCGCTTTCTAAACTTCATTGAACGCGCCGGCAACAAAATTCCAGATCCAGCAATTCTGTTCTTCTGGGCTCTAGTTATTGTATGGGTAGCATCTGCACTTTTATCGAATCTTTCATTCGACTTAATCAACCCTCAAACGGGTGCTGCTCTTGAAGTAAACAACCTACTTACTGGTGAAGCGCTTGCTAGCTTCCTAGCGAATATGGTTACCACGTTCACAGGCTTCGCACCGCTAGGCATCGTACTTGTTGCTATGCTAGGTGTTGGCGTTGCTGACTCTTCAGGCTTCATTACGACTGGCCTTAAGAAGATGCTTAACTTCACGCCAGCTAAGCTACTAACGCCAATGCTAATTCTTGTTGCTATCGTGTCTCACACAGCAGCAGATGCAGGTTACGTTCTAGTAATCCCTCTTGGCGGTATCATCTTCCACGCAGCGGGTCGTCACCCTCTAGCGGGTATTGCAGCAGCGTTTGCTGGTGTATCAGGTGGTTTCTCAGCGAACTTCATTCCTTCAGGTATTGATCCGCTACTCGCAGGTTTCACTCAAACAGCGGCAAACGTTCTTGACCCTGCATACGTGATCAACCCTCTAGCGAACATCTTCTTTACTGGTTTGTCTTCAATTCTAATTGTGGCAATTGGTTGGTACGTTACAGAGAAAATCATCGAGCCTCGTCTTGCTAATACGCCTGTCGATGAAGATGCAGAACAAGCACCTGATCTAGGTACGTTTACAGCCATTGAATCTAAAGCATTCAAATTCGCTGGTTGGGCAATGGTTGCCGGTATTGGTCTGCTTATCGCGGCTCTAATGCCTGAAAACTCAGCACTTCGTTCACCAGAAGGCGAACTAACGGCGTTCTCAGCACCAGTAATGAAGTCTATCGTTCCTCTGATCTTCATCCTGTTTATTATTCCGGGTATCGTCTACGGCCGTGTAGCGGGTACCTTCAAGAATAGTAATGATGTTATCAAAGCAATGTCTGAGACGATGGCAACGATGGGCGCATACATTGTAATGTCGTTCTTCTGTGCTCAGTTCCTATCAGCATTTGCTCAATCAAACATCGGTACTATGCTGGCGCTTTACGGTGCTGAAGGCTTGAAAGCAATGGATCTTCCTGGTGAAGCAACGGTTGTTGGTATGATTCTACTAACGGCTTCAGTTAACCTTCTTGTAGGTTCAGCTTCAGCTAAGTGGGCACTGATTGGTCCTATCTTAGTTCCTATGTTAATGGTTGTAGGTATCTCTCCTGAGCTATCTCAAGCGGCTTACCGTGTAGGTGATTCAGTGTCTAACATCATCTCTCCACTGATGGTGTTCTTCCCACTGGTTGTTGTTTACTGTCAACGTTACGTTAAGTCGACAGGTATCGGTACTCTAGCTTCTCTAATGATGCCATTCTCGATTGCTATGCTAATCGGTTGGTCTATCTTCTTGCTAGGTTACTGGGCTCTTGGTATCCCGCTAGGTATCCAAGCTCCTTACACTTACACAATGTAAGATAAGTAATAGAAGCAAAAGTTAGTAAGATAAAATCATCGAAGCCCGCACCGAAATATGCGGGCTTTTTTTTGCTATTTTTTTCTGTTTTTTTTATCCAAGATTTTTATAGCCAAGACTTTTTATATCCCAAATTTTCTATATCCCAAACTTTTTATATTCAAAATAAAGGCACTCAGCTTATACTCCGGATTACGGCTAATTGTTGGCCGGTAAATTTAGGAAATCCAAGCCACATGAAGATTCTGCTTTTAGTAGGGTTAATTGTTTTAAATGGTCTGTTTGCCATGTCAGAGATTGCACTGGTAGCAGCAAAGAATAGTCGGCTGAAACGCTTAGCCGAAAAACATCGCTCCGCTCAGGTTGCTCTTGAGCTCAAAGAAAATCCAACCCGCTTCCTTTCAACCATTCAAATCGGTATTACGGTAATCGGCCTACTCAGCGGTATTGTGGGTGAGGCGACGCTTTCTGCTCCACTGGCCGTTCAACTTGAACTGTGGGGACTCGATCCAACACAAGCGAATATCCTGTCTACCACGGTAGTCGTTGTGGGTATTACTTACTTCGCGATTGTTGTAGGTGAGCTAGTGCCAAAACGTTTTGCTCAATCTCAAGCTGAAAACATTGCTGTGCTAGTCGCGCTGCCTATCTTCTGGTTATCTAAAATTGCGACGCCGTTTGTGTTTGCGTTGTCTGCTTCTACGGAAGGTATTCTCAAGTTAATGGGACGTGGTGGCGAAGAAGACAGTGTGACGGAAGATGATATTCATGCACTCGTGAAAGAAGGCTCGGAATCTGGTGTGATTGAACGTGGCGAGCAAGAGATGATTCGCAATATCTTACAGCTTGATGACCGTTTGGTGAGCTCGTTGATGACGCCACGTCGAGACGTCGACTTTCTGGATATTAGCCAACCGGTTGAGCAGATATTTAAAAAGCTGCGCAGTTCAAAGCATAGTGTGTTTCCATTGTGCCAAGACCACCTAAATAAAGTGGTCGGTACGGTGTCAGCCAAAGCCTTATTGAATCAGGCGGGCAATTTAAACATTCAAGTGATCATGGGGCTATCTCGCTCTCCGATCTATGTTCCTGAATCGATGAAGGCTTTACGTCTACTTGGCTATTTTAAAGAGTCGGGTACAGAGATGGCATTCATTGTTGATGAATATGGCGATGTTCAAGGCCTTGTGACTCATTACGATATCCTAGAGGCGATTGCTGGTGAGTTATCGAACAACCCTAAAGATCTTTGGACAGAGCAAGTGGAAGATGGATTGCTGGTGGATGGGTTGATTCCTATCAGTGAACTGAAAAACCGCTTAGAGCTGTCGGATTTTGAGGGTGAAAGCGAGAGCTTCCAAACGTTGAATGGCCTAGTGACTTGGTTAATAGGGCGCTTACCTGATGCAGGTGAAGTTGTTCAATACCAGCAGTGGCAGTTTGAAGTTATCTCTGTTGAGAACAATCGCATTGTGAGTATCAAAGCGACGCAAATAGCCGATGACATAGAAGGCGCCAATAGCTAGCGATCCGCCTAATCAGTAAGCGGCGATTGTTCATTGCCTCTTATCTCTTTATTGTTCATTATCACGAAGATTAGGTATGCTTCACCGCATACCTATTTTCGTTTTTATCCTTTGTTTTCTGGAGCTCCCTTTGTCAGACCATCAATTCAGCCCTCAAGATGAAATCTTCATGCGACGCGCCATCGAGGTAGCTAAGCAAGCAGAAAAAGAGGGAGAGGTTCCCGTTGGTGCTGTTCTAGTGAAAGATGGGGAGGTTATCTCTGAAGGATGGAACCGCTCGATTGGCTGCCACGATGCAACCGCACATGCAGAAATCGAAACCTTGCGTAAAGCAGGTCAAGCCTTGGAAAACTATCGCTTACTTGATACCACCTTGTATGTCACCTTAGAACCGTGCCCAATGTGCGCGGGTGCCTTATTACACAGCCGAGTAAAGCGCATTGTGTTTGGTGCTCCAGACTTAAAAGCGGGTGCGGCGGGTACGGTATTGAATCTCTTTGAAAGCCAAGCCTCATACCACTATGCCGATGTTGAGCATGGTTTGTTAGAGGAAGAGTGTCGTGAACAATTACAGGCGTTTTTTAAGCGCCGTAGAAAAGAGATCAAAGAGAAGCGAAAGCTTGAGCGTTTGCAGGAAGAGCAGCGTTTAGAATCCGATAAGGCAAGTAACAATAATAAGGTCAGTAACAAGAACAAGGTCTGTAACAAAAAATAGCAGCGATCTTTCGGCACTCTCAATCATAAGAGTGCCAAGCAAACTTAGTTGGTCATTACTTTTACTCAGCAATCATCTGCATGAAAGCACGGTTGCGCCAAATGATCTTCTTCTTATTATTTGAAAGCATACGCTTACGACGGTTGGCAGCAACGGTCTTATCAAGGCGTTTCGATTTCAGTTTGTTCTTCATCATTTCAACGATTTCCTATTTGTCGTCTGGCTTTGTAAGTATGACTTCAGTTTTAATTATAGTGGTTATTTGTTTATAAGCTCCGCCACGAACTTAGCGTTAGCTTTCTGAACCACTATCGTGATGGCTAAGAGTTGAATGCAACAGAGCATTATGTCGCTTATGGTGTGACGTTATAAAGTTCGATTGTTACTGCAATATGACACACTGGATATCGCAGGCGTTTTGTTTGTTTTGGTCATTTATCGTGATGCAATAAAAAAGAGCAATGCTAAATGGCATTGCTCTTTTTCTTTTATTTGGAAGACTCAGCGTCGTTCACTGCGGATTCAGTTTCACTGATTGTTGATTCAGCATCTGATACCTCTAGAGGTGGGATAACGACCAAACCTTCAAGGCTCGCTTCTTCCTCTTTATTACGCTTATTTACATGGCCAATAATGCTCTGATAATAACGGCGAATGTTCTCAACGTAATTCCTTGCTTCATCACCACGCGCATACCCGTAACGAGTTTTGCTGTAGTACTTCTTCTGTCTTAGCAGAGGAAGCCTGTCTTTCACATCACCCCAAGCATCAGGATCACCGCCTTGTGCTTTGGTTAAGCGACGAGCATCCATCATGTGCCCGTAACCTACGTTATATGAGGCAAGCGCAAACCAGATCTTTTCATGCTGAGTGATTGAGTCGGGCACTCGATTCACGATACGACGCAGGTATTCAACACCGCCTTGTACCGACTGTTTCGGATCGAGACGATTGGTTACACCAACGCTCTTCGCGGTTGGTAGCGTCAACATCATCATGCCTCGAACACCGGTTGGAGAGCGTGCGACAGGATTCCAGTGTGACTCTTGGTATGCTAAAGCGGCAATCAAGCGCCAGTCAAATTCTTGAGAATATTTCTGAAATAGCGGCGACCATTTTGGCAGCTTGCTATCCAATGCGCGGATAAATGCACGAGTATCAACGTAATCAAAAGTGCCGATATGGCCGATGTATTTTTCTTCCAGTGAAGCCAGTTCACCAGACTGTTTTAGGTTACCAAAGAACTCAATCAGTAATGCATAAAGGCTTTCATCTTCAGACTTCTGTAAATACCAAGAGATAGGTTGGTCTTCTGTCAGCTCAAATGCCAAAGCGACGTCTGGGTACAAACGCTGTGCGAGTGACAACTCAATCGAGTCTGCTACCGTAAACAAGCGTTCACCAGTCGACACTTCTTTTAGCAGGTCATTGATGTCAGCATTACCTATTGCATCGTAGATAAAGTCATCGTGCTTGTTCTGGATCTGTTTTAGCGTTGGCTCAAAATGTGAGTCCTTCACTACCACCAAAGATGGCGTCAATGTTTCGGTAGATGCCGGCTCTTCTGATTCAGTTTGTGCTTTTACGAAATCAGCCTGACGCTTATTCTCGAACTTGATCAGTTGTTGAAGGTTTCTTGGGCGCCACTGTCCTTTTTTATACACCACTTGCTGGCTTACATAGTAATAGGCGGGCGCGGCGCGATAAGCGCGTGTCAGGTTATTGTTTTGCGTTAACCCTGTCGCGATAAGATCGATCTCGCCTTTCTTTAAGGCTGGAAAGAGGCCGGATAAACGGTAAGCGGGTTTAATCTCAAGCTGTACACCAAGCTCCTGCGCAAATTCACGAGCTAACTCGTAATCTAAACCTGCAGGGCCATCGGGACCAATGTAATAAGAGAGCTGGTTATTTAGGGTGCCGACGCGAAGAACGCCTCGCTCTCGTATCTGCTCAAGGACACTTTTAGGTTCTGACTCAATCTGGCATCCAGCCAACCCAATTAGGGCAATGGCGAGCAGAAGGAACTTAGACGAAAAGATGAGCGTAAATTTAGGCATCAAAATGAAATCTCGAAAAGTGGAAGCCCCTTTATACCAAACCCCGCAAGGCTGGCAAAGCAGGTTTATTTAAACAGTTGTAAAAGTGCTGATAAATGCAGCAAAAGTACCATTTACGCATAAAGATAAAAAAAATCACGCAAACGGTTGCTTTTGGTGTTACGTCACAAAAAGAAATGCTTTATAATGCGCTCGCATTGAAGAGGTGGAATCGGCATAGGTTTGGCAACCTTCGGGAATAGCTTCGAAGAAAACAGTTAGGTTGTTCCTATAACCCACTGAATTTATTCCAATACTACCTTAATCAACTGCATAAGAGACCTAAGCACATGAGAATTTTGCGTGGCTCCCCAGCTCTATCTGAGTTTCGTGTTAACAAGCTTTTAGAGCTTTGTCGTGAATTAAGCTTACCTGTAACAGGTATTTACGCTGAGTTTGCCCACTTTGCTGATCTAACGGCAGACCTAGATGAGTCTGAAGTTGAGAAGCTAGAAAAGCTACTGACTTACGGTCCAACGATTGAAGAGCATGAACCTGAAGGTTTACTGCTGCTTGCAACGCCACGCCCGGGTACTATCTCGCCTTGGTCTTCAAAATCAACAGATATCGCACACAACTGTGGACTGGCTAAAGTGTCACGTCTAGAGCGCGGTACTGCTTTCTACATTGAAACCTCTGCTGAACTTTCTGAGCTTCAACTTGTTGAGCTGAAAGCAATCCTGCACGACCGTATGATGGAAGTGGTTTTCACTGACTTCGAATCGGCAGCGGCACTATTTACCGTGGCTGAGCCTGCTCCTTATGCGGAAGTTGACCTATTAACTGGCGGACGTAAAGCGCTTGAAAAAGCAAACGTTACCCTAGGTCTTGCACTTGCAGAAGATGAGATTGATTACCTTCTTGAAAGCTTCACCGAGAAGCTAGGTCGTAACCCGACTGACATCGAACTAATGATGTTTGCACAAGCGAACTCAGAGCACTGTCGTCACAAGATCTTCAACGCTGATTGGACTATCGATGGCGTTAAGCAAGAAAAATCATTGTTCAAGATGATTAAGAACACCTTTGAAACGACACCAGAGCACGTTCTGTCTGCTTATAAAGATAACGCAGCGGTAATGACAGGTTCTGAAGTGGGTCGTTTCTTCCCAGATCCAGAAACTCGCCAGTACAACTACCACCAAGAAAAAACACATATCTTGATGAAAGTTGAAACGCACAACCACCCTACAGCAATCTCTCCATGGCCGGGTGCATCAACAGGTTCAGGCGGTGAAATCCGCGATGAAGGCGCAACTGGTATTGGCGGTAAGCCAAAAGCGGGTCTGGTTGCTTTCTCTGTATCTAACTTGAAAATTCCGAACTTCGTTCAACCTTGGGAAACAGACTTTGGCAAGCCGAGCCGTATCGTTACTGCTTTGGATATCATGCTTGAAGGCCCTCTTGGTGGCGCAGCATTCAACAACGAATTTGGTCGTCCAAACCTATTAGGTTACTTCCGTACTTACGAAGAGAAAGTAAACTCTCACGCAGGTGAAGAAGTACGTGGTTACCACAAGCCAATCATGCTGGCTGGTGGTCTAGGTAACATTCGTGATGATCATGTTCAGAAGAAAGAGATCCCAGTAGGTGCAAGCCTAATCGTTCTTGGCGGTCCAGCAATGAATATCGGTCTTGGTGGCGGTGCTGCATCTTCAATGGATTCTGGTTCTTCTTCTGAAGACTTAGATTTTGCTTCTGTACAACGTGAAAACCCAGAGATGGAGCGTCGTTGTCAGGAAGTTATCGACCGTTGTTGGCAGCTTGGTGATGCGAACCCAATCGCATTTATCCACGATGTGGGCGCGGGCGGTATCTCGAATGCACTTCCTGAGCTAGTAGACGACGGCGAGCGTGGCGGTATCTTTAACCTACGTGACGTGCCAAACGATGAGCCGGGCATGAGCCCACTTGAGATCTGGTGTAACGAATCTCAAGAGCGTTATGTAATGGCGGTTGCTGATAAAGACATGGCAACGTTCGACGCGATTTGTAAACGTGAACGCGCACCTTATGCGGTAGTTGGTAAAGCAACGGAAGAACGAGATCTGAAACTAGAAGATTCACATTTCGATAACACGCCAATCGATATGCCTATGGACATCCTATTAGGTAAAACGCCTAAGATGCACCGTGACGCGAAAACGCTAAAAGCGAACAACCCCGCGATTGATCGTTCTGGTATCGAACTAAACGAAGCGGTTGACCGTATTCTTCGCCTACCAACAGTGGCAGAGAAAACATTCCTTATCACCATCGGTGACCGCTCGGTAACAGGCCTTGTAGCTCGTGACCAAATGGTTGGCCCATGGCAGGTTCCAGTTGCTAACTGCGCAGTAACTGCAGCAAGTTACGACTCTTACCACGGTGAGGCTATGTCTCTTGGTGAGCGTACGCCAGTAGCACTTCTAGACTTTGGCGCGTCAGCTCGTCTAGCGGTTGGTGAAGCAATCACTAACATCGCAGCGACCAACATCGGCGATATCAAACACATTAAATTGTCAGCTAACTGGATGTCTCCAGCAGGTCACCCAGGTGAAGATGCAGGTCTTTACGAAGCGGTTAAAGCCGTGGGTGAAGAGCTATGTCCGGCACTGGGTCTAACTATCCCTGTGGGTAAAGACTCAATGTCGATGAAGACTAAGTGGGAAGAGAACGGCGAGCAGAAAGAAGTAACGTCTCCGCTATCTCTTGTTATCACTGCGTTTGCACGTGTTGAAGACGTTCGTAAGACGATAACTCCTCAGCTTCGTACTGACAAGGGTAATACAAGCCTAGTTCTTATCGACTTAGGTAACGGCCAAAACCGCATGGGCGCAACGGCATTAGCGCAAGTTTACAAGCAGCTTGGTGACAAGCCAGCAGACGTAGACAATGCAGCACAACTAAAAGGTTTCTACGAAGGCGTTCAAACGCTTGTAGCAAACGACCAAGTTGTGGCGTACCACGATAAAGGCGATGGCGGTCTATTCGTAACGCTAGCTGAAATGGCGTTCGCAGGTCACTGTGGTGTTAATGCTGATATTGCAGCGCTTTTATCTGCATCAGAGAACAGCGAAGATACGCTTGCGGCACTCTTCAACGAAGAGCTAGGTGCAGTTATCCAAGTTCGTAACGACGACCTAGACGCAGTTCTTTCTACTCTTGCAGCAAATGGCCTAGAAGCATGTTCACATGTGATTGGCAGCGTTGTTGGTGAAGGGGAAGCATCAGACGAAGTAGTGATAAAGTCAGGCGCAGACGTTGTAATCCAACGTAACCGTACTGAACTACGTACTATCTGGGCTGAGACGACGCACAAGATGCAAGGTCTACGTGATAACCCAATCTGTGCAGACCAAGAGCACGAAGCGAAGAAAGACAACTCAGACCCAGGTCTGAACGTGAAACTAAGCTTTGACGTAAATGAAGACATTGCTGCTCCTTACATCAACACGGGCGCTAAGCCTAAAATGGCGATTCTACGTGAGCAGGGTGTTAACTCTCACGTTGAAATGGCAGCAGCATTCGACCGCGCAGGTTTCGAAGCGACTGATATTCACATGAGCGACATCCTAACGGGTCAAGCGGTACTAGAAGAATACAACGGCCTTGTTGCTTGTGGTGGTTTCTCTTACGGTGATGTACTGGGCGCTGGTGAAGGTTGGGCTAAGTCGGTTCTGTTTAACGACTCTACTCGTGACCAATTTGAAAACTTCTTCAAGCGTGAAGATACTTTCTCTCTAGGTGTGTGTAACGGTTGTCAGATGTTGTCTAACCTGCGCGAGCTAATCCCTGGTGCTGAGTACTGGCCACGTTTCGTTCGCAACGAATCTGAGCGTTTTGAAGCACGTTTCAGCCTCGTTGAAGTTCAGAAGTCAGATTCTGTGTTCTTCAATGGTATGGAAGGTTCTCGTATGCCAATCGCGGTTTCTCATGGTGAAGGCCGCGTAGAAGTTCGTGACAACGACCACCTAAACGCGATTGAAAACTCAGGTACAGTTGCCCTACGTTACGTTGACAACAACGGTAACCAAACGCAGCAATACCCGAATAACCCGAACGGTTCGCCAAACGCTATCACAGGTCTAACGACTACTGATGGTCGTGTGACTATCATGATGCCTCACCCAGAGCGTGTATTCCGTACGGTTGCTAACTCTTGGTCTCCAGAAGGTTGGGGCGAGAATGGCGCTTGGATGCGTATGTTCCAAAACGCACGTAAGAATGTGGGTTAATCTGGTTCACAAAACCGAATAGTTTTAAAAACTAATAAAAGCGCAGACCGAAAGGTCTGCGCTTTTTTATTGGCAACTCTTTAGAAACCAGAGCGAAACAATTAACGTTTGCTGTTCTAAAAAACTCCACTACGCTAAATGTTATGGAATCAATTTGTTAGGCCATGAATTTCTGTACGTGAACAGGAAGACTGCTGTTTGGCTATGCAAAAACCGAATCAATCATTGTGGCATAAGAGGGATCTATGAAAACAACAATCACAAAAGCAGTTGCAGTGGCAGCGATTGTCATGTCGTTAGCTGGGTGTGTCGGTAGTAATGCCGTTACTGGGAAATTAATGAAGTTCAACGTTGAGGTTGTAGATAACCGTTACGCTCGTGCTGGGGTCAACTTCTTGCTTGCTCCCGTTTACGCTTTAACATTCGCAGCCGATTACATCGTGTTTAACTCGATCGAATTCTGGGCGGGGAAAAACCCACTCACAGGCGCGCCTCATATCTTCGATAGTAAAGTCGATACCATGATTGATGTGAACGACAGCCTAGACGATTCACTAAAAGAAGCCCCACTTGGCTTTAATAATCGTCAGATCGAATGGGGTGAGATGAAACAAATCGATGAGAATACCATTCGTATGGATATTACTTACAATGATGGTCAAAAAGCGGTGCTGTTAGGCGTACGCGATGGTGATAAGGTCAGTTACTACATGGATGGTACGTTAGTATCAGAAACCTCTATTCAAGCGCTTGAGCAGTTAGCTGCCGAGAAAGTGTAACGCTTTCCGTTTTATATAGATAAAAGAAAAGCCGCTGGATTTACCTCCAGCGGCTTCGTGTTTTTTAGTATCTAGTAATTTAGCATCTAGTGCGTAGATTAGTTGTTGCTGTGTAGCTCGCTGTTCAGTTCAACAGCAGACTTGTTCGCTAGACATTCAATTTGGCCAGTAATCGAGTTACGACGGAACAGAAGGTCAGAAACGCCAGCAAGGTCACGAGCTTTAATGATTTCTACTTCGTTGCCTTCTTTATCTAACATGCGAACCTTAGTACCCGCAGTCACGTAAAGACCTGACTCAACCGTACAACGGTCGCCCATTGGGAAACCAAGACCCGCATTTGCGCCTAGTAGGCAGTTTTCGCCGATAGAGATAACCATAGTACCGCCACCCGACAGAGTACCCATGATAGAAGCGCCGCCGCCGATGTCTGAACCGTTACCCACAACAACACCCGCAGAGATACGGCCTTCAACCATACTCACGCCAGTAGTACCCGCATTGAAGTTGATGAAACCTTCGTGCATTACTGTTGTGCCTTCGCCTACGTGTGCGCCAAGACGAACACGAGAAGTGTCAGCAATACGAATACCTGTTGGTACCACGTAATCCACCATTTTAGGGAACTTGTCTACGCAATCTACAGACAGAGCGCGACCCGCTAGGCGAGCTTCTATTTGACGCTCAGCCAGCTCAGGAAGATCGATAGGGCCTTCGTTAGTCCATGCGATGTTGTGCAGTAGACCGAAGATACCGTCTAGTACCGTACCGTGTGGTTGAACTAGGCGGTTAGAGATCAGTTGCAACTTAAGGAAGCCTTCAGCAACTGATGCTGGCTTCTCGTCAGTCGCAAGAACAACAAGAACAAGAGGTTGCTCAGATGCTGCTGCTTTTTCTGCGAAAGATGCGTTTGCTGCATCGTTGTTTGCTGCGAATGCTTTCGCTAGTTCTGCGCTTTGTGCAGCAGAGATTTCGATAGCTTGGTTGCCTTCAGTGTAACCTGCAACTTCACCAACAGCCGCAACAAGAGCGTCGCTTGGGTTTAGAAGTGGGTTAGGGAAGAACGCTTCAATGATTTTATTGTCGCGGTTTTTGGTTGCCGTACCGAAGGCTAGTGAAAAGTAAGCCATGTTGAATCTCCATGTGTTGAGTCTTGATTTTGCTATTTCATAACAGCGGCTCGAATAACAAGCGCTGCCGTTAGCAAAGTTAATTTAATTGCGTTCATCATAAAGAGAGCGCCCTCGTTATGAAAGGGCGCATCGGGATAAAGTCTGTAAAATGATATTGCTTGTCTTTCTGGAGATAGTTTTCTGCAATGAGAAAATGATGCAATTCAACAAAATTTGATATCAAAGTTAGATAACCAACGTTCTTTAAATGAACAACACTCTTTAGATAAATAGCGCTTTATAAGCCTGCTCAATCCCTTCAATCAACATCTGCATACCGATAACGGCGAGTATTAAACCCATCATTCGGGTTATCACGTTCAATGCACTTGGTCCGACAGCTTTAACAAATCGCTCGCCGAATACAAATAAGACATAGGTTAGGGTACATAGTAGGCCGAAAGCGACGATGGTTATGATGGTTTCATAGACCCCCTCGGTACTGGCAAAGTTCATCGCAGTGGCAATGGTGCCGGGGCCAGCGAGAATTGGCATTGCAAGTGGTGAGACGGCGATACTTAGAGCTGCGTCTTTCTGGGCGTCTGAGTTCACTTTCTCTTTTGCTTTGGCGTGTGTTGAATCACCTTGCAGCATGTGGAAGCCAATCAAAAAGACCAAAATGCCACCTGTGATGCGAAGTGCGTAAAGTGTGATACCAAATAGTTCAAAGATCAGTTTGCCAGAGAGTGCAAAAGTACTGACGATGATGAATGCGATAAACACTGAACGGAAAGCGATCGATTTGACGGTTTCCCTGTCATTGTCACCGGTTAATCCAAGAAAAATTGGCGTATTAGCTATTGGGTTCATGATGGCAAAAAAGCCCATGAACACGGTAATGGTATGAATGATGAGCTCTTTCATATTATTCCTTTGAAAAGATGCAGTTAAATACAAATAATTATTAGAAATAGATAGTAGAGCAAGTGTGAATAAAAAACAGCCAGCATAAGGCTGGCTGTTTGGTTTTAGTGATAGGTGTAGAGTTTTGGTCGTCTGTTATTGCTTGTTTCTCAGTTAACGGACTCTATTCTATGGATAGATCGTGGCGCTCAACGTTGTCGTTATGCGTGTTGAGATTCGCTTACTGCTACAGCCAATGCAACCGTCGCACCGACCATAGGGTTGTTACCCATACCGATGAAGCCCATCATTGCCACGTGAGCAGGGACAGAAGAGCTACCTGCGAACTGAGCATCAGCGTGCATTCTGCCCATAGTATCTGTCATGCCGTAAGACGCAGGGCCTGCTGCCACGTTATCTGGGTGCAATGTTCTACCTGTACCGCCGCCTGAAGCAACTGAGAAGTAAGGTAAACCTTGGCGAGTACGTTCTGCTTTGTAGATACCTGCAACAGGGTGTTGGAAGCGCGTTGGGTTAGTTGAGTTACCCGTAATACTCACATCCACTTCTTCTCTGTGCATGATTGCCACGCCTTCACGTACATCATCAGCGCCGTAACACAAAATCTCTCCGCGAGGGCCTTGTGAGAAGCGGCGGCGTTCTGTTTCAACAAGCTCACCTGTTTGGTAATCGTATTGAGTGCGAACATAGGTAAAACCATTGATGCGAGAAATTAAGTAAGCCGCATCTTTACCTAGGCCATTGAGTATTACCTTTAATGGGTTGTGACGTGATTTGTTGACGTTGAGTGCGATTTTAATCGCACCTTCTGCAGCAGCAAAAGATTCATGGCCCGCAAGGAAAGCAAAGCAGTGACTCTCTTCATTGAGAAGACGTGCAGCTAATGCACCGTGGCCAATACCGACCTGGCGTTGCTCAGCAACACTGCCGGGTTTGGTGAATGCTTGAAGGCCTTCACCAATGATATTCGCTGCTTGTTCTGCGCTGGTGGCTTTGCGAAATAGCGCCAGTGCTGAACCAAGGATATAGGCATCGGCAGCGCTTTCGAAAGCAATAGGTTGGGTATCCATCACTAGCGCTTTTGGGTCGACATTGTGTGATAGACAGTATTGGTTCGCTTGCTCTAAAGAGTCGAAGTTCATTTCTGCCAATACGCGAGTTACCGATTCATTAAATTGAGTGTTCATCCTATCTTTCCTCTAAATTGGCAAAATTAGTGTTGGCGTGGGTTAATGGTGGTAACGGCTTCATCGAAGCGACCATAAGTCCCCGTCGCAAGGTCAGCAGCTTCATTAGCTGGCATGCCTTGGTTAATCGCCTTCATCATTTTGCCGAGGTTGAGATATTCGTAGCCAATCACTTCGCTGTGATCATCAAGTGCAAGCTTGGTCACGTAGCCTTCTGCAAGCTCTAGGTAACGAACGCCTTTTGCTGAGGTTGAATAGCTGGTGCCTACTTGGCTACGTTGTGTTTGACCTAAGTCTTCCAATGCGGCGCCAATTTCTAGGCCGCCTTCAGAGAATGCGGATTGAGTTCGACCGTAAACGAATTGCAGAAAGATTTCACGCATGGCTACGTTAATAGCGTCACACACCAAGTCAGTATTCAGAGCTTCAAGAATGGTTCTTCCTGTGAGGATTTCGGCTGCCATCGCGGCTGATTGAGTCATGCCTGAACAACCAATCGTTTCGATTAGCGCTTCTTCGATGATGCCGTTTTTTACGTTCAGCGTTAGTTTTGCTGCACCTTGTTGTGGTGCACAAGTGCCTACGCCATGGCTTAAACCAGAAATAGCGATGACATCTTTTGGGCTAACCATGGCGCCTTCAACTGGAATTGGCGCTGAAGTGTGCAGATCACCCCTTTGAATAGGGCACATTGATTGAATTTCTGAAGAGTAGTGCATAATGTTTTCTCACAGTTAGAGCCATTTAAGACCTAGAGTGTTGAGAAAACAGGACGTGTTGGAAGAGGTGCGGCTAATTCACTACAGATCTTGAGTATCGATCATCCAAAGGTGTCATGAAGCTCGGTCTTAATAGACTAAGTCCATTCCAAAATGGAGGAGTAGCGATACATCCAACAGTATTACCTGTTTTCGATTCTGTAGGAGTCATTAGCACGGTTCAAAAGAACGGGCGGTTGAAGCAAAAGCTTAGGTGGAACCCCATCACCTGATGGCTATAGATTAGATCTTAATCACACTTTTGTGCAAGCGAATGTTTAGAGCGATTTCGACTATAAACAGAGTTCATTATATTTCGATAAGTATAAAAAAACGCCAATAACGAGCTCTGATTAGAGACATTATTGACGTTTTTAGAAAACTTCAGTTAATTAAGCGGCATCTTCTTCTGCGTCTTCAACAGCTTCAAGCTTCTTTTCTTTTTTCGGAGCTGGTTTACGCTTAGCACCTAATGCGTAAAGAACTTCTTCTTTGTTCTTCGCTAGGTACATTGCAAGCTCTTCTTGCTTGCCTTCATCTTCAACTAAATCGCTTTTGCTTAATAGTTCAAAAAGCTCATCAGCCATATCCAGCATTTTGTCGTATGCGTCAGCTTCGGCTTTAGAGGTAAAAGTCATTTTCTCTTCTCCGTTGCGTTCGACCACGTACTTGACGATAACAGCCATGGTTAATCCTCTAAGTTTGATAAATTTTACTGGCTTTTTATACAGTTTCTGATGTTAAAAGTCCAGTTGGAGCCCTAACAATGCGGCCTCAATCTTGATGTGTAGCCCAGTCTTCACAATAACTCATGAAAGATTTCAGTAGCGGGCTTTGATATTTGTCTTTATGGACCAGCATCCAGAATCGACGTTTCATGTCGAGTGGGACATCGAGTGCTTTCACTCGGCCTGAGTCAATTGCTCGTTGCGCAGCCAGCCGTGATAAACACGCGAATCCAAGATTGGCAGAAACAGAATTGATGATCGCCTCAGTCGTGTTGAGCTCAAAGGATTCATACCAATGTTCGATGCGTGGTGCGACGGCACGCAGGAAAAACTCGCGAGTGCCTGAACCAGACTCACGTAAAATCCAATGACTATCTTCTAAATCGCTTAAAATCACTTTTTCTTTTGAATTGAGAGGGTGTTGATTACTAACAATGATACACATTTCATCGCTACTGAACTGGCTAGAGATCAACTCCGGATGGAGTGTTTTTCCTTCAATTAACGCGATATCCAGTTCATAATCCACCAACTTTTGGCAGATCAGCGCACTGTTTGAAATGAATAAGCTCTGATCTTGATGCTGAGTTAGCTCGCGAAAGCCAGACAGAATAAACGGTGCGACCTGATTACCAATTGTGTCACTCGCACCGACCTTTAGATTGCCACTTAAAGGCTGGTCGTCACGGAACAAAACATCAATACCAGCAGCACGATGTAATATCTCATCCGCCAAAGGAAGAAGCTTTTGTCCTTCTTGATTGAGAATTAATCGGTTATTAACCCGGTCAAATAGAGAGTGACCGAGTTGTTTCTCCATTTCGCCTAGCGCCATGCTGACCGCGGCCTTAGACAGAAACAGAGCCTCAGAGGCTGCGGTCAATGTCGAATGCTGGGTAATAGTGACAAACACTTTGAGTTGTTTGATTGAAATATTAGCCATCAGGTTCCTAGTTTTACGCTGCTGGTGGAAAGGTATCGTTCAGTATTAATGAACATTTGTTATATATAATTGGATATTGTTTAACGAAGCGCAAGCGTATTATGGCTTCAACAAGCTGATGAGTTCACAAGTTTAGTGAATTAAGTTTAAGAGAGGCTGACATGATTCAACGTATTAAATATAGATTAACAGGAGCTCCAACTCCCATGGCAGGGTTAGCACTCGCAATTGCAAGTTTAGGCTGGTGTTGGGATGGTGTTTTAGTCGCACAAGGTATTTTGCACACACCGGGTTTGGTGCAGTGGGTCAGTGCTGGTATTGCGGCGGTATTGCTTCTTGTTTTAGCTGTGAAATTTTTGATTCACGGCCACTTATTACGTGAAGACCTTGCTCACCCTGTTGTCGGCAGTGTTGTACCCACATTCGCAATGGGTTGTATGGTGGTGTCTGCTTCGTTGGCTCCGATCTCTCAATTCTTACAAGAAGCTGTGTGGCTCGCTTCGGTAGCGTTACATGTTGTGTTCTTGGTGAGCTTCTTATACCACAGAGCTAAAAACTTTGAGATTCACCACATGGTGCCAAGTTGGTTTGTGCCACCAATCGGTATTATCGTGGCAGACGTTTCTTTTTCAGGTAACCCGATCTTAGAACCCGTTGCTCACGCGACTTTAGTCTTTGGTTTATTGGTTTATGCCGTAATGCTACCTCTTATGATCTACCGTTTGATCTTCTCTCATGAAGTACCTGACGCAGCAAAACCAACCATTGCGATTATGGCGGCACCAGCAAGTCTATCTTTAGCAGGCTACCTAACGGTGACGGCAAATCCTTCGCCAGTGATCATTGGGTTACTCTTTGGCATTGCAGTGTTGATGACGTTTATTATTTACATCGCGTTTTTCAAACTACTTCGTCTGCCATTCAGCCCGGGTTATGCGGCGTTTACATTCCCAATCGTGATTGGTGCAACGGCGCTATTCAAATTGGCGGCTTGGATGCAAACTGTTGGTGTGGAAACTCACTATGTGGATCAAGTCTTCAACCTAGCCTATCTAGAATTGATTGTGGCAACGTTTGTAGTGGGTTATGTGGCGGTTCGTTATTACATGAATTACAAACCTCACCGTGTTCTAAGTGCGGTAGGCAGTAGATTGTAAGAATCAATAGTTCAAAAGATAAACGGACCTTAAGTTTTCAGTATTTCATAAGCTTATATTCCTAATCCAAACTCGGCACTTATGCTAATCTGGCTTTATATTGTGGCAAGATTAGCGTGAGTGCACTTTGTTTACTGTTTACCATTCCAATAAAGTCGATACTTTAAAAATCCTTCTCGTTCACTTAATCAAAAGTGATCCTTTAGCCAATCCTTTCGAAAAAGAGCAGATCTTGGTTCAGAGCCCAGGTATGTCTCAATGGCTTAAGATGGAACTCGCCAAAGAGTTTGGTGTAGCAGCAAATATCGATTTCCCACTTCCAGCAACCTTCATTTGGGATATGTTTACCCAAGTGCTTCCTGATGTACCTAAACGCAGTGCTTTTAACAAAGAAGCGATGACGTGGAAGTTGATGAGTTTACTACCCGCTAAGCTTGACCACCCTGATTTCTTGCCTCTGCAACGTTATCTTGAAAATGATGAAGATGACTCTAAGTTGTATCAATTGGCAGAGAAAATTGCCGATATCTTCGATGGTTACTTGGTGTATCGACCAGAGTGGATGGCGATGTGGGAAGCGGGAGAGCCCGTTGCTGAATTGGTCGATGATGAAGGGCAGCAAGAGCACCCTTGGCAACCGATTTTGTGGCAAGCACTCTATGAGCAAACCTTGTCTCAAGGCCAATCTAAATATCACCGTGGCAACTTGTATCACGACTTTATTGAAGCGCTAGCCAAGCAACAAGGTCAACTGCAACATCTGCCTAAACGCTTATTTGTGTTTGGTATTTCTTCGCTGCCTCCTCGTTACATGGATGCGTTGAAAGCACTTGGCGAGCAGATTGATGTGCACTTGATGTTTACCAACCCTTGCCAACATTACTGGGGCGATATTCGCGACCGTAAATATTTGGCAAGAGTTGAAGCCCAGCGTCGCAAGCAGTTTGCGTTGGTTGATGGTTTACCTCAACTAGAAGGCGAAGTATCACCATTGAAAGATGGCATTGAAGCCAACGTTGAAGACGAACTGCATACCAGCCAAGCCGTGGGTAATAGTTTACTTGCGTCTATGGGAAAGCTGGGCAGAGATAACCTGTTCTTGCTATCTCAATCAGACAACGAAGAGCATGAGTTCTTTATTGATGTTGAGAGGGATAACCTGCTGCATCAATTGCAAGCTGATATTCTTCAGTTAGAAGATCATCAAGACGACCACATCTTAGATTCCAGCAACCATAAACAGGTGGTTGAGCTTGGCGATCGCTCTCTGACCGTACATGCGTGTCACAGCCCAATGCGTGAGGTTGAAGTCCTTCATGATCAGTTGTTGGCGATGTTTGATGCCAACCCGACTCTGAAACCACGCGATATCATCGTGATGGTGTCTGACATTAATGCTTATAGCCCAGCGATTCAGGCGGTATTTGGTAATGCTCCAGGTGAGCGTTATATCCCTTACTCGATCTCTGATAGAACCGCAGACCAAGAAAGCCCAATTCTGACCGCCTTCATGCAGTTAGTCGCGCTACCAAACACGCGCTGTTTAGCCTCTGAGTTGCTAGAGCTGTTAGAAATTCCTGCGATGATGGCACGCTTTGGTATTGACGAGTTTCAATTCGAGCAAGCCAAGCAATGGGTTGAAGAAGCAGGTATCCGTTGGGGGGTTGATGCTTCAACGGCGACAGAATTTGATCTACCTGCGACCGAGCAAAACACTTGGCTATTCGGCATTCAGCGCATGTTATTAGGATATGCGATGTCGGATTCTGCGGGTTTATTTGAAACTGAACACTCCCCGATTGCCGCTTATAACGAAGTTCAAGGCATTAGCGCCGAACTTGCAGGTAAGTTAGCTCACTTTATCGATCGTATTGCCCATTACCGTCAACGCCTAACTGAAACACAATCTATCGATATGTGGCGTGAAACCTTGCTGCAAATGATTGATGATTTCTTTGCTGTTGAGTTAGAAGGTGAGGTGGTGCTTAAGTCGATTCGCGATGCACTTTCGCAACTGAATGAACAGCTTGATGATGCCTTGTATGAACAAGAGTTGTCGCCAAGCATTATCTATCAGTACCTCAATAATAAGTTATCTGGCGCGCGTATTAGCCAGCGTTTCTTAGCGGGCCAAGTTAACTTTTGTACCTTAATGCCGATGCGTTCTATTCCGTTCAAAACCGTCTGTTTGTTAGGCATGAATGATGGTGTTTACCCTCGCTCAATGCCGCCAGAAGGTTTTGATCTAATGAACGGACGCACACGACCGGGCGATCGTTCTCGTCGTGATGATGACCGCTATCTATTCTTAGAGGCGATGCTGTCGGCGCAAGAATGCTTGTACATCAGCTATGTCGGCCGTTCAATTCAAGATAATACCGAGCGAGTGCCATCGGTGCTCGTTTCAGAGTTGATAGAGTACTGTCAGCAGAATTACTGCTTGAGTGACGACCAAGCGTTACCAAGTGATGATTCAGGCATCAATCTGACTCAAGCGATCAGCTTTGAACACACCATGACACCGTTCAGCCCCGCAGCTTTTACTCAAGGTGATGCGAGCCATGTGCTGAGTTACGCCAAAGAGTGGCTTCCTGCGGCTAACCGTTCCGGTGAACGCAGTGGTGAATTCAATCGTGCATTGGATGATTATTTGTTGGATGCGACGTACCCGTTAGAACTCGACTTGGTTGAGTTACAGCGTTTTTGGCGTTTGCCAGTGCAGTACTTCTTTAATCGCCGCCTAAAAGTGGTATTTGAGCCGCCACTTCCTGTGATGGAAGACAATGAGCCATTTGTACTTAATGGTTTAGAGAGTTTCCAACTTAAAGATGCATTACTGCAAGTGCTGCTAGGCCACCCTGAAGGCGCAGACGAAGCCGTTCGATTGTTTGTCTCTGAGCAAAAAGCACAGGGCAGATTACCGGTTGGCGCCTTTGGTGATATCGAATTTGAAACCAACCGTGTTCAAGCGGAAGACTTAGCCAAAGAAATTCGATTTGTGAGCGGATCACCGCAACAAGATCTCGAAGTGAATATCGAACTTGATGTGTTAGGCGAAGGTAAACCTGTTCGTTTGATGGGATGGTTAACTCAAAACTATCAATCGGGTTTAGTGCGTTTCCGCAGCGGTAAAGTACGCTCTCAAGATTATTTGGCAGCGTGGATTGATCATCTATGTTGTGCAGTCATGGGACACGGAAAAACGACCCATATTATTGGCTACGACAGAAAAGAGGGCGTGGTTCACCAAACGCTACAGCCTATCGGCGATGCGCAGCAAGCGAAAAGTATATTAGCTGAGTTAGTACGACTGTTTTATCAAGGCATGACTGCACCATTGCCTTATTTCCCGAAAACCGCATTGGCTGGCGTTGAAGCGGGCTTTAGCCGTGGTAAGTGGGTCGATGACGAAGAAAAGTCGCTCAAGAAAATGGCCGATACCTTTAATGACAGCTTCGCCTTTACGGGTGAGGGGAGAGATACTTACATCTCACGTATTTGGTCTAAGTGGGACGATGAGCTGGCTGTTGAGTCGCGTATGTATTCAACGCTTGTGTTACAGGCGGCAAGGTTGGCTGCTGCCGATCTGGAAGATCAGGAGTAAGTGGTTGTGATCGACAAGATCAATAGCGAGTGCGCTGAATTAATGAAAAACGAAAGAGAGTCGCTGGTCAGCATTTGGGATGCCTGCTTTCAAGATGAAGGGAATCAAGGTGAAGAAAAGCAAGGTACAGGAAATAAAGTGGCCGCCAGTAAATCATTATTAGTGTAGGGCGTTCGCTGTACGGCCACAGGTCAGAGGGACCATTATTCTGTGGTTCAAAGTAACGCCGTAAAGTACAAAACTCGTACGCGCCCCTGAACTCGTGGGCGCATAGTAGCGAGGCGATCTGAATTGATCCGTGAGAGAGATCGCACTAACTATTAACAAATTAGCGTAGGACGTAAATTGAATGACGTTTTCCACGCTAGGTCACATTTATAGCAATAGTCACATTTTTAACAGACTCATCTATCAAAAGGCAGTAAGGCATGACGACCACAAGCAGTGTTCAGGTAATCGCTCCAAAAACACTCGATACCATGACGTTTCCACTTCATGGCGCGCGTTTAATTGAAGCATCGGCGGGTACGGGTAAAACATTTACCATTGCTGGCTTGTATTTGCGCCTACTGCTCGGGCACGGTACGGCCGCTCCACAAGGTGATCTGACTGAAGCCACTCGACACCATGAGCCGCTAACCGTAGACCAAATCTTGGTTGTGACCTTTACTGAAGCGGCAACGGCAGAGCTACGAGATCGTATCCGTGCTCGAATCCATGATGCACGTATCGCGTTTGCACGTGGGCAAAGTGACGACCCAGTGATTGCGCCTTTGTTACAAGCCATCGAAGATCATGCTGGTGCTGCGAAAACCTTACTCAATGCCGAAAGACAAATGGATGAGGCGGCGGTATACACCATTCACGGCTTCTGTCAGCGTATGCTGACTCAAAATGCCTTTGAGTCTGGAAGCCGTTTTGATAATGAATTTGTGACCGATGAAAGTCACCTGAAAGCGCAAGTGGTAGCTGACTATTGGCGTAAGCAGTTTTACCCGCTGCCAATTCAACTGGCGGGTGAAGTGCGAAATATTTGGGGCTCTCCCGCTTCGTTATTGGCTGACGTAAATCGCTACCTGACGGGTTCTCCACTAAAGCTAACTGTGGAAGCAATGTCGGGTGACTTGCAAACTCTGCACAATCAAAACCTAGCTAAAGTGAAGCAACTTAAGGCGTTGTGGTGTGAATCTGAAGCGGACTTTTTGGCTTTGATTTCAGGTTCAGATGTGAACAAGCGCAGCTACACTAAGAAGTCTTTGCCGACTTGGTTAGAAGCGGTAACAGCATGGGCGCAGAGCGACACTCACGATTACCAGTTTCCAGATAAACTAGAGAAGTTCTCTCAAGCTACTCTGATTGAAAAAACACCGAAAGGCACGGCACCTCAGCACACCGTTTTCGAAGCGATTGAGAACTTCTTAAATTCTCCAGCAGACCTGAAAGCCCCCTTGCAGGCACATGCGATTACTCATTGTCGAACCATGTTAGCCAAAGCTAAACAGCAGAAGCAGTGGTTATCGTTTGATGATTTGCTGACTCAGTTATCCGCGTCCATTGATGTGGATGAGCAATCACTGCTGGTGGAGAGAATCCGCACCTTATACCCAGTGGCGATGATCGATGAATTCCAAGATACCGATCCGCTGCAATACAGTATCTTTAGCCGAATCTACCTAGATAACCCGCAATGCGGCCTGTTTATGATCGGCGACCCGAAGCAGGCTATCTATGGCTTCCGTGGCGCGGATATCTTTACCTATATCAAGGCGAGAAACCAAGTTAGTGCTCACTACACTTTAGGGACTAACTGGCGTTCGAGTGCTGATATGGTCAGTGCAGTAAACCAAGTGTTTATGAATTCGGACAGTCCGTTTATCTACGACCAAGACATTCCATTTTTTCCCGTCGCAGCCAGCCCATCGGCCGACAAACGCCAATGGGTGATGAACGGAGAAACCCAGCATGCACTGACCTTTTGGCTACAAGAAGCGGAAGACAAGCCCTTACCGAAAGGCGAATATCACAAAGCAATGGCTGAGGCGACGGCGAGTCAAATTCAAACCATTTTGACCGCTTCTCAAAACGAGCAAGCTTATTTTGATAACGGTAAAAAACAACATGCCGTGAATGCAGGTGATATTGCTGTCTTGGTTCGAACTGGTAGTGAAGGTCGCCTAATTAAAAATGCGTTGTCGGAACAAGGCATTGCGAGCGTGTATTTGTCTAACCGAGATAGCGTGTTCACCAGCTTGGTCGCACAAGACATTCAACGCCTACTGCAAGCGGTGCTGACGCCTGAAAATGACCGTGCATTGCGTGCGAGTTTAGCGTCAGAGTTGTTTGCTTTGGATGCCGCATCATTGGATGAACTCAACAACGATGAAGTGGTTTGGGAAAATGTCGTTAACGAATTCCGAGAATATCGTAAGTTGTGGCTGCAACGTGGCGTATTACCAATGCTTCGCAGCGTGATCAGTAAAAGGCACCTCGCGGAACGCTTACTAGAAGAAGAAAATGGTGAGCGCTCACTCACTGATTTGATGCACATTGGCGAACTGTTGCAACAAGCTAGGCAGGAGCTCGACAGTGACTATGGCTTGTTACGTTGGCTAGCAGAAGCGATATCAGATGCGCAAAATGGTTTAGGTGGCAGTGAAGACGACATTCAACGCCTTGAATCAGAGAGAAACTTAGTTCAAATCGTCACTATTCATAAATCGAAAGGTTTGGAATATGACCTAGTATTCCTGCCGTTCGTGGCGAGTTATCGTGAAGCGAGTGAAGGTAAGTTCTACGACCATGAATCAGATACCACAGTGCTTGATATTACGGGTAGCGACAGTGCCTTAGCGCAAGCCGACAAAGAGCGATTGGCGGAAGACTTACGTTTGATTTACGTGGCGCTTACTCGTGCCGTTTACGGTTGTTTCATTGGTATGGCTCCTTTACGTAAAGGGCGTTCAACCAAAGAGCCGACCGGCGTTCACTTAAGTGCCATGGGCTACTTGGTTCAAAATGGACAAGAGCAAGGCATCGCTGAGTTACATCAAGCTCTGTCAGCGATTGAGGGTAAGAATTCAAGCGTATTGCTGTCTGAAACGCCTACCGCTCACGAACAAGTTTTTGTGCAAACAGAGCAAGTGAGTGACGACTTACAGGCTAGTGAACTTAAAGCTTCAATTGACCGAGCTTGGCGAATCACCAGTTACTCGGGGCTTGTAAAACAAGGCAGTCACGGCGCAAACCATGATGCGACGATTGAGGTGTCAGGTTTTGATATTGATTCGGCTGATGAACAAGACGAGTCGGAATTGATTGAACCTGAACGTTCTATATTCACGTTCCCTCGTGGCGCTCGCCCTGGTACTTTCTTGCACACCTTATTTGAGGATGTTGAATTTACTGAGCCAGCAACCAGCGAACATAACACGCAAGTAATTACTCACTTATTAGAGTCAGAGCAATACGAGTTAGAGTGGCTACCTGTGCTTCAACAGCTTGTTGATACGGTGCTAAACACCGCTTTAGATGGAAAGAACTTAAAGCTGAGCGAGAAAGGCTCAACTCAACGATTAGTCGAAATGGAGTTCTTGTTGCCGATCGAAGTGTTGGCCGCATCTGAGCTGAATGAAACCATTCAATATCATGATCCGTTATCGGCTAAAGCGGGCGACTTAGGTTTCCAAACAGTACAAGGCATGCTGAAAGGCTTCATCGATTTAGTGTTCGAGCACCAAGGTAAATACTATGTGCTCGACTGGAAATCGAATCATTTAGGTGATGATGTTGCCGTCTACCATGGTGAGGCATTGAAATCGGCGATGGCCGACCACCGTTATGATCTGCAATATCAAATCTATGCGTTGGCATTGCACCGCTTCTTACGCAGCCGCGTTGCGGATTACAGCTATGATCAGCACTTTGGTGGGGTCTATTACTTGTTTTTAAGAGGAATGGACGGCCAATCTCAACAAGGTATTTTCTCGGCGAAACCTACATTGGCTTTGCTCGATGAAATGGATCAATTGATTGACGGTAAAGTGATAGACAGACGTTCAGCACAATTGAATGACAATGAAACTGGACAGATGGGGCTTTTATAATGACAACAACGACCACTAATACCAGTACAGAAGCTGCGAACACGCTAAAGCCAGTTTCACTTATCCCTGAGCAGCTCATGAATGTATTAAAGTTCCTAGCGGACAAAGGTTCAATTCGTCAGTTGGATTATCAATTTGCCCGTTTTATTGCTCAGCAAGCGACGAGTCATTCTCAAGAGATCGGGTTTCTAGCTGGCGTTGTAAGCCATGAATTAGGCAAGGGGCATATTTGTACTCAGCTTATACAGCAGCATAAGGCAGGCCCTGAACAAACGACAGATCTAGCCCAGTTGCTTGGTTTGTACGGTGAAACGGCACTGCAATTGAACCAAAAACTGTTGGGTATTGATTGGGTGACTGTTCTGCAATCATCTAACCTAGTTGGAACAACTAATGACTGCGTTAAGCCGCTGATGTTTGATGGGCAGCGTGTCTATTTACAGCGTTATTGGAACTACGAAGTTGTGTTGGCTGAAACTCTAAACCGTTTAAGTAAGCCAGTAGAGTTCAATATTGAGCAGAAAAAAGCACTGACTGAGACGCTCAATCAGCTTTTTGCACGCAGTTATCACTTCCTGTTTAATGCCTTAACCAAGGCTGAAGCAAACCAACAAACCTCTCAGGTATTACGTCAGCAGTTAGTGTGTGACCATCTAGATATCGTCGATGAACAGGCTTTGGATTGGGGTTCTATCGATCAAGCGATTGTTCAAGCCAAACAAGTGACCGATTTAGATGTTCTGGATAGTCTAGTGCCGTTATCTGTCTGTTTGAACTGGCAAAAAGTAGCGGCAGCGGTGGCGTTAAGTCGTCGCTTCGCGGTGATTTCTGGTGGGCCGGGTACCGGTAAAACGACCACGGTAACTAAGTTACTTTCGGCTATGGTTGAGCAATCACTCAGCCAAGGTAAAATACCGACGATCAAGCTGGTGGCTCCGACAGGTAAAGCGGCGGCGCGTTTAACTGAGTCGATTGGTAAAGCGATTGAACAATTACCTCTGGCGCCTGAAGTAAAGGCCAACATACCGACGGAATCGAGCACTTTGCACAGACTGCTCGGCGCGATTCCCAATCGAGCGGAGTTTAGACACAACCGACGTAATCCACTTCACCTTGATATCTTGGTGGTGGATGAAGCATCGATGGTCGACTTATCCATGATGTATAAGCTGGTGGATGCACTCCCTGAACACGCAAGGTTGATTCTGCTTGGTGATAAAGACCAGCTCGCTTCAGTAGAAGCTGGTGCCGTGTTGGGTGATATCTGCTCGTTTAACTCTACAGGCTACAGCACAGCGCAAGGTAACTTGATTGCTGAAATGACAGGCTTTGATGCGATAGCTAAACCCAGACAGGTCAAAACAGGATCGGCTAACCCTCCTGCGATTGCCGATAGTTTGTGTATGCTGCAGAAGAGTTACCGTTTTGATGCACGTTCAGGTATCGGGCAGTTGGCAAAAGCGATCAATAACGGCTCTGCGAATCAGGTCGATCAAGTGTTTGCTAAAGGATTTTCAGATATTGAAAACCATCCTCTGTCGAGTGACAGCTACAACTTGATGCTGCGTACTTTAGTCAATGAGTATGGTGCGTATCTCAACAGAATGAATGTGCCGTTGGAAGAATTAGAAACTCAAGAAGCGAGAGCCAAATCGGTGCTCGACTTGTTCAGTCAATGTCGATTGCTGTGTTCTATTCGTGAAGGTGACTTTGGTGTTAAAGGCCTCAACCACAGAATTGAAAGGGCACTTGCCGCAAGACGTTTGGTGAATCCGCACAACGATGAATTGTGGTATCACGGACGACCTGTAATGGTAACGCGCAATGATCATGGCTTGGGCTTATACAATGGTGATATTGGTATCTGTATGCTCGAAGCCGATTCAACGACTTTAGAGTCAAATAGTGCGAATTCCGCACCTCGACTGAAGGTGTATTTTGAGTTGCCCGATGGCAGTGTGAAAGCCGTACTACCAAGCCGAGTCCCCGATCATGAAACCGCGTATGCGATGACGATACACAAATCTCAGGGCAGCGAATTTGATCTGACCTTGATGATCTTACCGCCAGATTTCAGCCCGATTCTAACGCGAGAACTTATCTATACGGGGATTACACGTGCTAAGAAACGACTGATGATGTTCAGTGATACGAATGTGTTGAAGCGTGGTATTAAGGTGAAAACAGAGCGAGTCAGTGGTTTAGGAAGTCGATTAACCAGCTAACAGTCAGTGGCTTTAGTGAAGGTGCAGCTGAAAGTAAAACTACGAAATAGCAGGGTAAACCGTATACACAAAGCAACCATCCGTGGTTGCTCTGAACGTTATCAGGAATCAGTACCTAAAAACGCTCGAGTAAACGATATATGGTTTATCTTGTATTTTGGTTGGCAATTCAAAATAAACTCTTTTAGATTTTCGCTCACAGGGAACACGCAGTGTACGTCTAACCCTTCTAAGAATTGGTTATCAGCCATATCCCAAAAACTTTGCAGCGAGTTACAAACAATGGTTCTCATATCAATGTTGCTCTTTTGCTGTTTATATTAACGAGCAGACTGATGACTACTAGCATGCTGATCGTTAACGGGTATAGCAATCCGTGCAGTGACCGCCTGAATGTCATAGATTAAACATTCGGCGGCATTCCAATAAAAACGCTTGTCGATATTCATAAAGCGTGCAAATTCTATACAATTATGACTGTGAATGAAAGTGCATATTTAATAAATCTCACATTGGAAACAATTACATTTGCAATAGGTTCCTTATTAAAGTGAGATTTTACTCCAAATTTAATTTACACATTTAACGCTAAGATCTTGGAATTCCTTTGATAGTTGTACAGACCTTGTTTTTCCATTGGTAATTCATCAACAGCAATCTCATAAAAACCCTGTTCACGGAACCAATGAAGGCTGTGTGTGGTAAGAACAAAGATCTGGTCGATATCACGAGATTTGGACTGATGACGCATGTAATCAAGCAGTAACTGCCCACGGTTTCCATCTCGGTAGTCAGGGTGAATTGCCACGCAGGCCATCTCTGCCATGTGATCTTCTGGATAAGCGTACAGCGCAGCGCAACCAATGATCAGACCGTCTTTTTCGATGATAGTAAAACGATGGACTTCTTGTTCTAACTGCTCTCTTGAGCGACGAACAAGAATGCCTTGTTCTTCAAGAGGGCGAATGAGGTCAAAGATACCACCGATGTCATCAATCTGAGCTTGTCTGACTTGTTCGGCACTCGCCATGACCACTTGGGTTCCAATACCATCAAAAGAGAATAGCTCTTGGATCAATGCGCCATCGGCTTTGTAGCTGATCAAGTGACAACGAGGCACGCCTGCTCGGCAAGCGGAGATCGCTCCTTTCAAGAAGCGCAGTGTTCCGGTGCTCATGTCTTCGGCGGGGTTCTGGGATTCCGTTAAGCGTTCAAGAATTTGCTTGGCGTCTTTAGGGAAGAGTTCGGCGAGTACATTACCGCTTTCGTCAGTCACCCCTTGCTCAGAACAAAAGCCAATCAGTTTGTCGGCTTTCAAACGGATAGCAACTTGTGTCGCGACCTCTTCCGAAAGCAGGTTAAAGCTTTCGCCAGTGACTGAACTGGCAATAGGCCCAAGAAGGACGATGGAACCTTGGTCAAGGGTGCGATTGATCCCTTCGATGTCTATTCGACGAATGCGTCCGCTGTGGCAGTAATCTGTACCATCATCGACGCCTAAGGGTTGAGCGGTAATAAAGTTACCACTCATAACATTCAGTTGAGTTCCTGCCATTGGGGTGTTGTTCAAACTCATTGAAAGGCGAGCGGTGATCGCAAGTTGCAGTTGTCCAGCCGCCTGCATTGCAACACCTAAAGAATATTCATCTGTGACTCTAATATTTTTATGGTAAGGCGTATGGCAGTCTTGCTTCTCTAACAGTTGGTTGATCTGTGGTCTTGCCCCATGAACGAGAACAATCTTAACCCCAAGGCTATGAAGCAGGGCTATATCACTAATAATGTTGCCAAAGTTTCTATCGGCAACGGCTTCACCTCCCAACATAATCACCATGGTTTTACCACGGTGAGCATTTACATAAGGGGTCGATTGCCTAAAGCCTTTGACTAGCGCCGTACTTCTTAATTTCACAGAATAAGTCTTCCTTGTTTATTTATTCGATAATTTAGCATTTAAATTCAAATTTAAACAACAACTTTTTGGAATGAAGCGCAAACTATTCTCATCTAGGCTTCGTTTTATAAACTGTCTCAGTGTACAATGCGTACAGCATCCTTATGAGTCGTAAACGAATGCAAAAAAATCCAGTAAGAAAGAGTAAGATTGATGAGATCGCAAAAGGTCTCTACAGTGGAGCAGAGCAGCGCAACAAACCTAAATTGAGACGTAAGCTCATTGAACGCAGTTTAATGGTTTTAGCTTTGGTGGGTTCGTTTGCCGTCGCTTCCTTGTTCGCCGATGTGTTTTATAGAGTGCAAGATGCGATAACACCTAATAGTCAAATATATGGAACTTGGGTCGAGCAAGATGTCGCTCGTTATGCTGCGGACGAGTTTGTGCTGAGTGAAAATGGTGTGTCAGTGCGAGGCTCTGTTGTGTCGACTCATTTTGATTTTGATGGCAAGTACTTCGAATATAAGGCAGGTAATAAAACGTATCACTTTCGCCTAACGAATTCTGATAAAACAGAAATGATGCTTGTATCGGATAATCACTATAATCCAGTCTTTCGCCTTAAAGGTTATATCGATAACTCAGTTCGATAGGTTATCTTATTGTAAACATTTACAATCTAAGATTGTGTTATCTGATCGTTTTTGTCATCCTCGATGCATAGAATATTTAGGATGACTCTTGTGATTAAAAAATGGCTTCCCCTTGTTGCTGCCTCTTTCTTATTTGGCTGTGCTCAACCCACTGATCTTGCCCAACAACACCTTGACGGTGAATTTCCCCGAACCTTAAATAAGGTCGATTTGGTTGAATCTAATAAACCAAGAGACTTCACCGCATTTGCAGAGCAAGCTGAGATGGTGGTTTCTAAATCCCCTTCGATGGCTAAAATCTATGAGCCGCTTTATCAGCAACTCAATGAATGGGCGGTGCTGAGTGGAGAGCCAAGCGAGCTAGCGAATTTTGGCGTTCAAACTGCTCAATTAGGTGGTGGTGATAAACAAGGTAATGTTTTATTCACGGGTTACTTTTCTCCTGTAATGGAACTGCGACATGAAGCAAACGAAGAATACCGATTCCCTGTTTATGGGCTTCCAGAGTGTGATAAAGAGTGTCCAACACGCGAAGAGATCTACAACGGTGCATTAGAAGGCCAAGGTCTTGAGTTAGGTTATTCAGCAAACCGTATCGACCCATTTATGATGGAAGTACAGGGCAGCGGCTTTGTGCATTTCGGAGATGATGACACGCTGCAGTATTTTGCATACGCGGGTAAGAACAATAAAGCTTACGTGAGTATTGGTCGTGTTTTGATCGAACGAGGTTTAGTGCCACGAGAAAAAATGTCATTGAAAGCTATCAAAGAGTGGGTATTGGCGAACGATCCTGAAGTGGTAAAAGAGCTGCTTGAGCAAAACCCATCTTTCGTCTTCTTTAGCGCGAGAGATGATCTATCCGTAATGGGAAGTGCTGGCATTCCTTTATTACCGATGGCGGCGGTAGCGGGCGATCGCTCTATCTTACCAATGGGAACACCTATCCTGGCTGAGGTTCCGTTACTGAATGCTGATGGTACTTGGAGCGGCGCGCACCAACTAAGACTACTATTGGTTTTAGATACCGGTGGTGCGGTTAAGCAAAACCATTTGGACCTCTACCATGGTATGGGCCCACGAGCAGGAACTGAAGCGGGTCATTACAAGCATTTTGGTCGGGTGTGGAAGCTGGGTCTAGATGGCAGCGCAACCGAAGCGCCTTGGGCTTTGCCTCCTGAAAAGGTCGAGTAAACAACAATAAAATGGGGCATTGAAAGCGAATCGCTAATCCCCTAGACTTTTAATTCAAGAGTGCGTATAAAACGCACTCTTTTCTTTTTCTCAGAAATAAATTGGCGGCAACAATGCGTGAATTGACCACTCCAGCTTCAGAAAACTATGACCAACGATTTGGTGGCACTCGTCGCCTGTATGGCAATAGTGAAGTCGACATACTTAGAGCAGCACACGTGTGTGTGATCGGTATTGGCGGTGTCGGTTCATGGGCGGTTGAAGCGCTTGCTCGTACTGGTTTAGGTGAGCTGACATTGATCGATATGGATGATGTGTGCGTGACGAACATCAACCGTCAGATCCACGCTATGTCGGGTACGGTTGGCAAGAGCAAAATCGAAGTGATGGCAGAGCGCGTTAAGCTGATTAACCCTGAGTGTAAAGTGAACCTGATTGATGACTTTATCGGGCCAGATAATCAGGCTGAATACCTATCGAAAGAGTTCGACTTTGTGCTCGATGCGATTGATAGCATGAAAGCTAAGGCTTCGCTGTTGGCGTATTGCCGTAGCAACAAAATTAAAGTGATCACCACCGGTGGCGCGGGTGGACAAATCGATCCGACTCAAATCAAAGTGGCTGATCTGACTAAAACGATTCAAGATCCGTTAGCGAAGAAATTGAAAGACACATTGCGTCGTCATCATAATTTCCCTAAGAATCCAGCGCGTAAGTTTGGTATCGATTGTGTGTTCTCGACTGAGCAACTTAAGTACCCACAAGCTGACGGCAGTGTATGTGCTGCGAAAGCAACCGCAGAAGGTCCAAAGCGAATGGATTGTGCGACGGGTTTTGGTGCAGCAACGGTTGTCACGGCTACCTTTGGTTTTGTGGCGGTTTCACGTATCGTAGAAAAGATCGTTCAAAAGCACGCTAAGTAACGTCTTCTTCTCAATTAACAATCGACTGGATATTAAAATGACCACATTCCCAAGCTTTCCATTCGGCAAAGAAATTACCAGTGATGATATTGTCGCAAAAATGCAGACTTTCAGCGGCTGGGAAGATCGTTATCGCCAGGTGATTCAGTGGGGTAAGAAACTGCCTAGCATGCCTGATGAACTGAAAAGTGAACAGGTTGTCGTATCTGGTTGTGAAAGCCAAGTGTGGTTGGTTTCTCAAAATATCGACGGTGTTTGGCGCTTTTGTGCTGATTCTGATGCGCGTATCGTTCGCGGTCTGATTGCATTAGTGATGGCTGCGTATGATGGAAAAACATCAGAGCAGATTCAAGCGTTCGATATCGATGGATACTTTGAACAAATCGGTTTAATTACCCATCTAAGCCCATCTCGCGGCAATGGATTAAAAGCGATTGTTGCTCAAATCCAAGAGCTAAGTGCTTAACATTTCTTAGATACACAGAAACAAAAAGGGTTGACGCTAAACGCCAACCCTACATAATTT